>NZ_JAJRBM010000393.1 GCF_028679455.1 Methanospirillum sp.
CCGGACGAAGTTTCGGGATGGTTTTTGATACAACCCGCGAGGAAGATGCACGTGAATCCGGTACTTTTGATGAGAAGAAGAAGTATGAACCGGTGATCATCTGCGCAGGAAAGCAGCAGATCCTGCTCGGCCTTGATGAGGCACTTGTCGGTAAGGAACCTGGGTATGAGGACACGGTTGAGATTCCACCCGAGAAGGCCTTTGGAGAGCGTGAGCAGGAACTGATGCGCTCTTTTGAAAAGAAAGCTTTCAAAGAAAAGGTTGCGGTTGGCATGCGGGTCAATATCCCTAACGTCGGGGAGGGTACTGTTGTCAAGATGATCGGAAACCGCGTGCTGGTAGACTTTAATCATCCACTTGCTGGTCAGACGCTTTCATACTCCTTCAGAATTGAGGAATTTGTTGAGGATCCGAGCGAACAGGTGAAGGGTCTTGTCAGTATCTTCTCCGGTGTCGACACCGAAGTAAGCATTGAAAACGGAGTGGCAAAGATCAACCTGCCTGCCGGAATCTACTCATACAGCAGGCGTTTTGCAAGCAGTAAGCCGTACATTACCATCTCGATCTTTGATCTGATCAACGGAATTGAAGAGCTTCAATACATCGAGAAATATCCAAAGCCGGAAAAAAAGGCTGAAGAAGGATCGGCATAAACCGTCCCTGAAGATATTACTCTTTTTTCACTACCGTTGCCTTCTGGATGACAATGTCTTCCTTGGGGCGGTCGTTGCGTCCAACCTTTGTTTTTCCAATCGCATCAACAACATCCATGCCGCTTACGACTTTTCCGAACACCGGGTGGTTCTTGTCAAGGTAATTGTTGTTGACCAGGTTGATGAAGAACTGACTTCCTCCGGTGTTTGGTCCTGCATTCGCCATTGAAATAGTTCCCCGGTCGTTACGGTTATCTGCCGTGAACTCGTCCCTGATCGTGTAACCCGGGCCACCGGTTCCGGTTCCCTGTGGACATCCTCCCTGGATCATGAATTTTTCAATGACCCGGTGGAAGATGATCCCGTCATAGAAGCCTTCTGAGACCAGTTTCACGAAGTTACCCGTAGTGATTGGACGGTTTTCAAAAAGTTCTATCAGGATATCTCCCTTGTTTGTTGACAACTGGACCCTGGTAGGTTCTGCCATATATATTTGTTACACGTGGTGGATGATAGGTTCTCTGATCTTATTACTTCCGTTTGAGCGATTAGGTGAAAGATATAATAATATTTATATTATGTGAAGAATATGATCTTCTATATATCGCGTTCAGATTGTACCCGGTGAGATTATCTGATCCTGAAAAGTCAGGTGTGGGATCAGAGAGAAAAACGGGCATGATATGGGCTAACAGATGTGGGGAGTGTTTGATGGGTATGAAATTTAACCTATTATTCGCATTTACATGCGTAATGGCAATATTCGCAATTACTGGTGTCTGCACTGCTGGAGATGTGGATGCTCAGGCACCTGGTGATCTGAATTACAGTATTACTGTTGCAAAAACAAATTTTAGTGTTGCTGATGCACCGTATCTCAACACTTTTACTGCAGTAAAGGGTTCTCCATCTCCGTATCTTGCAGATAATTTTACATGGAAGGTACACAATCGCCAACTGGATAAATATGTGTTTGATAATACAACCAGTGGCACACAGATGTCAGATACCTATACCTTCACTGATCCGGGAATCTATGCGGTAAGTCTGATAGCCTATAATGCAACTGTGGGAAGCCAGTCACCTAAAGAGGTAATAGTAACCGCATATGACAACATATCCGGGAACTTTACCTGGGGACCTACGGGGACAGATTATCAGGTGAATTTTACTTATTTCCCTGATTCTGGAAGTCCTCTTCCAAACTCCTATGAATGGAAGTATGATAATGCCTTACCGAATGCATCCCCAACCTCGTCCCGTACTGTATTTTATACCTTTCCAGCAGCCGGTAATTATGTTTCAACAGTAACTGCCCGAAATACTACTGTCTCATTTATATCAGAAAATAGTTCACAACAGGTGGTGACTGTGAAAGCTCCGCCTGTTGCTGATTTTTGGATCACTGATAACTATACGCAGGCTCCAATTCCATTTACTGCAACAATCCACAATAATTCAACCAATGCAACCGCATATAAGTGGAACTTTGGTGATGGAAATACTAGTACTGATATAGATCCTGCATCCGATATACCGAAACTTTATTCCAAACCTGGGATTTTTACAATTGAACTTAATGCAACCTCTGACTGGGGATGGAACACTACGAACCGGACCCTTATCGCGTATCAGAATATTTCTGCAAATTATACATATACCACCGAATCATGCCCGGTCTTCCCGATAGACATGACATTCCGTGACAATTCCAGTGGAGGCACAGCGGATAAATGGTTCTGGGATTTCGGTGATAATGTAACATCATGGAATGAAACTAACACAACGACGCATCAGTTCCACAACCCACAAGATTACAATGTCACCATGCGGGCATACAATAAGACTTTCAATATATTTAATCAGACCAATCAGACAGTAAGCGTTACTGGCCTTTTTGCGAATTTTACTGCTAATCCATGGCAAAAAACAATCAGCAGAGGACAGAATACAACGGTACTATTCAACTCTACTACTGTTGGTAACAATTCAAAAACTCAGTATACCTGGGATTTTGGTAACGGGTTGAAGAGCATGTATCCTCAAACTAGCAGTGTTTATTCGAGGAACGGCACCTATAATGTGACGTTAACCGTCGACAATAATAACATTGCAGGCTGCAGCGTATCAAACTCCACCACCCGGCAGGTGCAGATATTTGAACACCTTACTGCAGATTTCGATTATACTCCAAAGTATGGATCATATCCGCTGACGGTTCAGTTTAATGATCTCTCTGAAGATACTCCGAACCGTTGGCAGTGGGATTTCTTTGAAAAAGACGGAGTAACCATCAATACGACCATTCTGGATGTCAGGTCACCGACTCATGTGTACATGGAACCGGGTGATTACAAAGTTGTCCTTACTACCACGAATGCAAATGGTGACACGGGTGGACCGACTGATAAAATAATTACCCTTACCAACGGCATTTTTGCTGACTTTACCGCTAATGTCACCCGTGGTTCTTACCCGCTGACAGTTCAGTTCACTGACAACTCCTCTCCGGTTGGGACAGTGAACACATGGGCCTGGAACTTCGGAGACGGTCAGAGCAATGTAACTGTCCAGAATCCTGTCCGTAAATTCACTCAGGGTGGGAATTACACGGTAACACTGACTGTCGGAAACTCATCTGCCGGTTCAACCGATACCAAACAGAAAAGTCAGTATATTCTGGTAGGCTCTCCGCTCTACGCCAATTTCACTCCGAATGGAACTGAAGTAGTTCCGGTAAACACCTCAATGCTTGTGAAGTTCACTGACCTTTCAGCTCCACAGTCTGATATCACCAGCTGGAACTGGAACTTTGATGATCTCCTTCCCAATGATACTAACAAGAGTCCATATCATCAGTTCACTTCAGAAGGCTGGCACACGGTCACTCTGAATGTGAGCAATCTGTGTTATGGAACTTCAAGCGTTATGCGATCCAGGATCAACGTAAGTGTTCAGAAATCGCCGGAAGCAAGTTTCACTTTTACTCCTGAAGTAGTGGATCGCTTTAAAAACGTTTCCTTTACCAGCACCGCATCTCCTGAAGTTAACAAGTGGGATTGGGATTTCGGAGATGGGAGTTATTCAACTGATCCAAACCCCAGTCATCAGTATGAGTATGCTGGTATGTATACCGTTACACTGACGGCAACCAACCCCTATGGGAATGGTTCAGTCTCTCACATCGTCAGAGTTAAAGGTCCGGTTGATGCAGAGTTTGTAACTGATCCCTCAGGATATTGGGGGGTTATTAATCAACCGATTACATTTGTGGATACCTCGAAAGGTCAGCCAATCCACTGGACCTGGAACTTTGGTGATGGAAATTCAACAACCACCGATTCATCGTCCATTCCACATACCTACACCTCACCACAATGGATCACGGTCAATATGACCGGTACCAACTGGGATGGTCAATCTGACTCTGCTTCACATCAGATTCAGATCGAAGACAAATCCCGCCCACGAGATGTGAACTTTGGCGCAATCGGTATGAAATATGCCGGTACTCATCCACTTACCGTGCAGTTTGAGGATTACACTCCGACTCAGTCAAATGTGACCTCGTGGTTATGGGAGTTTGGTGACGGAAGCAACTCTTTCAATACGACTCCGTCAGCTCCTAAACACAAATATAATGATCCTGGTGAATACTCGGTCACCCTAACGGTTCGCAATGAGATGGGCGTCAATGAGAAGACCCGGGTTGCATACGTAACGGTAGTATAATTTTCAGGTCATCAGTTCTCTTTTTTTGCGCCTACTTCTTTTTTTCGAAGATTCTGCAAATAATTACCGATGATTTTATGCTCGTCTTAATGCTGTTTCAAAATCATCTACTGGTATTGATAATCTTTTAATCATCAAAATATTCGCTTATACTTGGGTATTTCAACATCTATATATATAATGAGAAATATAACCCTGATTAACTCCTCTTGCGAGTTGCATCCATCAAAGGCATGCGTCATGGGGGTTTCCTTCATTCATGAATGAGTTACAGGGGAAGTGTAAAGCAATGAGATATAAAACTGCATATCCGGTTATCATTGGAATGCTGATTCTGGCATTTCTGATATCAGGAAGTATGGCGGAGCCACAACAGAAAGGGGTAGTCTTTGTCAACTCTGATCCAGACGGGGCAGAGATTTACCTTACGAATCTATCGGTTTCGTCAGAGGCTAATTTAACAGTGTCTGATACAGAGGGTCTCACTCCACGGGAATTCTTTGTAAATCCCGGAACATACCGACTGGTTCTGAAGAAGTTCGGGTATACTACCTGGTGGCCCAACAACTCAATCGCAGTTACCCCGGGATCCTATACTCCTGTCAATATATCCCTGACAAAAATAAATCCGGTCTTTGGTGCGATACATCTTGACACCAACCCGTCTGATGCAGATTTGATACTGAACCGGGTGATCAATGAGACCGCCCTGCCGAATATTACCAGTCAGATCTTTAGTAAAACTCCTGCATCGGTAGAGTCTCTGCCGCCAGGTACTTATTTCTATAATATTACCCGGCCAGGATATTATCCAAAAGATGGTTTTACAAATGTGACAGAAGGTGATGTCACAGATCTCAGGCTCACGCTGGATCCAATTCCAGAGACTGCGCCGGTAACCTTCAGAAGTGAGCCAACCAGTGCTGATGTCTTTATCTGGAAACTGAAGGATCTCCCTGCCTCAGCAGAAGAGGATAAGTCTATTGCAGAGATTGAAAGTTCACTTGAAGGATTTACCGGTACCTACGAGGAAGCAACTGCCAAGGTAAGCGGTGCAATAGCTGGTCAGATCGTTCTCCCTGATCAGATGAAATTCACCAACGGGGCTATCGGAAATACTACTGCACAGCAACAGTTATACCCCGGACGATATCTGTATCTCTTCTTTAAGGACCGTTATTATCCGAAGATTGGCAAACATACAGTCACTGCCAATACGCCGAGCACGGTGGAAGCCCGTCTGCGGCCAATGGAAAACTATGTGCAGGTTTACTTTGAGACAAATGTCGATGACGACAGTCGTCCCGATCTTAATATTCCTAAAGGGGCAGTCATCTCATATGAAGGAAGACCACTGGAAAACCGAACTCCCGGATGGGTCAGCCTTCCCTCCCATAAGATCGTTAATGTAACCTTTGATCGTATGCCACTGAATCTCCCGACCACGGTGACGGTTGACACCACGCTCTTTGAGGGACGTCCGTCCAAGTGGGGACAGGTGATCAATCTCGAACGTGCAACCTACTATATCAGGACGGAGCATGATGATTTCTGTTCATTTGAACCTGATGGTAATATTCCGGTGGTAGCTGGTGCAAATATAAATTTCAATCTTAGCGGTGAACAACCGGCATATCTCGCTCATATTTTGAGTATCGACCGGAGTAACGAGGGAAAAGGAATCGAGAATCGGACCTATGATGAAAAGGAGGTAGTCTATCAACATAATGCTACCCTTGGAAATGCCACCCTGACCCTTTCGTCAAAAATTATACAGATCGCGGTAACTGCGACTGCAGGAAAGGGAGGTACGGTCAATCTCAATGGAACCAGGTACTATGATTATGGAACTCAAAGTGATCCCTACAACTTTACTCCTAACGAGTATTACCAGGTCAAAAAGTTGTATCAGGACGGTGTAGAGGTTCCGTATGCTCCATCGTTTAACATACCTGGCAATCTGATGACCCGTGATCATGTGTTATACTGTACTTTCAGTCCCACACGTGTCTGGGTGATTCCGAATGCATCAGAGGGAGGTGCGATTGTACCCTCTGAACCATACTCGGTGAATACCGGGTCTAATGTTGACCTAGCCATGATTCCGGATACCGGTTACTATCTCAAAAAATTTACACCGGTTTTCGAGAACGATGATGATCCTTATATGGCCTCTGAAGCGGCCAGTACCAATTTCAGTTACTCTAATCTTCAGTCCAACCTGACCCTGAACGCATACTTTGACAAGGCATCCTATGAGGTTACTGCGGCAGCAGATCCCGCTGATGCAGGAACCATTACTCCCTCTGGTGTTATCTCCGCAAGTCATGGACAGGTCCTGGATTTCACCTCAAAAGCCTATGCCGGGTTCAAACTGGCTGATATCACTGATAATGGTGTTTCACAGGGTCCTGTAACTCCTTATACCATCAGTGTTACCGGTAACCACGAGATTATTGCACATTTTCAGACTGACGTCCTGACCATCGCGGCGGTTGCTGGTCAGGGCGGTAAAATCGAGCCCAATGGCACGGTCAATGTTACCTACGGGGACGACCAGTGCTTTAACATCACCGCATTAAACAACTACTTCATCTCCAGTGTGGAGGTTGATGGTTCTGACCTGGGTAACAAAACCAGTCCCTTCAGTTACTGTTTCCCAAACGTAACTGAAAATCACTCGATCAATGCAAGTTTCAAACAGAATGCCTACACCATCACCCCTTCAGCTGGTGAAGGTGGAAGCATCTCACCCGCAACACCACAAACGGTGACTGTCGGCGGCTCAGCAACCTTTACGGTCACCGCGAATTCCTGTTATAACATCTCTGATATATTAATAGACGGAACAAGCCTTGGACCACAAATCAGTCCGTACACGAAAACCTTTGAGAATGTAACCTCTGATCACACGATTACTGCTGCATTCAAGATCAAGACCTATACTATTCTGGTCAATCAGTCAAACGGTGGAACGATTACTCCTGCCGGAACCAAAGGTAAGGTTCAGGTCAACTGTGGTTCATCACAGAGTTTCAATATAACTCCTGATGCAGGAAATGCTCTTTATGATGTGATCGTCGACAACTCCTCGGTAGGGCCGAAAAACCCATACACATTCCCCAACGTTACATCTAACCATACCATTGAACCGATCTTTGTCATCCCGCCAGAACCAGACTTTGGCGCCGACCGGGTGCGGGTTCCACCCAGGTATCCGGTAACCTTCAAGGATTATACCACTAACAACCCGACTCAGTGGTACTGGGACTTTGGTGACGGTCAGGTAACCGATGTCCGTGAACCTGTACATTCCTACGCAGAGACAGGCAATTACACGGTAAAACTGACTGCCTTCAATGCAGCAGCTCCAAAAGGCGTAACTGTCGAGAAGAAGGACTATATCAGTGTGACCAAGGATCCAATTGCCTGTATGATGGCAAAGCCACTTGGCGGAACTGTTCCCCCCGGTCTTACCGTAAACTTTACTGACTGTTCGCTGAACACTGAAGAAGTATCCTGGGGCTGGGTCTTTGGTGACAGTACAGCAGGTTCAATCTCTAAAAACATTACTCACACCTACACAGCACCGGGTGTCTACCAGGTTACTCACCAGGTTGACAAACCATATGTGGCAAAAGATTATGCCTACGAAACCATCACGGTTCTGCAGGAACCAGTAGCTGATTTCATTGCTCACCCGAGATCCGGCAAGTTACCGTTGAGTGTACAGTTTGAGGATAAGTCACAGGGATTCCCAACCCAATGGTTCTGGAACTTTGGAGACAATACTGCGTCATACGATCAAAACCCGTTACACGTGTACTCCACTGCTGGTAATTACACGGTAACCCTGAAGGTCTTCAGCGACGAAGGAACCTCAGATCGGGTAAAACAGGGATACATTACGGTAACTCCTCCAATCAATGATTGGGATGGGGTTATATCAAATCCCTGATTTTTTACCGTAAAGAAAAAATGGTCTGATGATTTTGTCAGATCGATTATGTCTGTTCTTTTTTCAGGTTCGCAATACGGTCTCTTAACATAATGGCCTCTTCAAAGTTGAGAAGTTGTGCCGCTTTCTTCATCTGTGTTTCCAGATCAATAATCATCGCCGGAATTGATGACTTCGGTATTGGCTTTCCTTCTGTTACTTCGATCTCCTGCTCTTGCACCGGTTTTCTGATCGTCTGAGGGGTTATTCCGTGTTCTTTGTTGTATTCTATCTGAAGATTACGCCTACGGTTTGTCTCCTCAAGGGCTACCTGCATGGAACCGGTAACAGTTTCTGCGTATAACACAACGTGTGCATCAGCATTACGAGCTGCACGGCCGATAATCTGGATCAGGCTTCTGGCATCACGGAGAAATCCTTCTTTATCTGCATCAAGTATCCCGATAAACCCGACCTCAGGGATGTCAAGACCTTCACGAAGAAGGTTGATTCCAACAAGAACATCAAAGGTACCGAGCCTGAGTTCTCTGATGATCTCGGTACGTTCCAACGTCTCGATATCTGAATGAAGATACCGGGTTTTGATGCCTTTCATCTCCAGGTACTCAGTGAGTTCTTCAGCCAGCCGCTTGGTAAGCGTAGTGAGCAGTACCCGGTCTCCTTTCTCAATGGTTCTCTGTATCTCTCCCCTGATATCCTCCATCTGCCCTTCAATCGGCCGTACTTCTACCTCCGGATCAATAAGGCCGGTTGGCCTGATGATCTGCTCGACGATCTGTTGTGAGTGTTCTCTTTCGAACTCAGCAGGTGTTGCCGATACAAAAATCACGTGCTTTAGATATCGTTCAAACTCATGGAACCTGAGTGGACGGTTATCAAACGCTGATGGCAATCTGAATCCATAATCCACGAGTGGTATTTTCCTTGACCGATCACCGTTAAACATCCCCCGAACCTGTGGAACAGTCTGATGACTTTCATCGATGAAGAAGAGAAAGTCTTTTGGAAAGTAATCCATGAGACAGTATGGTTTCTCACCTTCTGCTCTGCCGTCAAAATGCCGCGAATAGTTCTCGATCCCTTTGCAGGATCCGGTCTCCCTGATCATATCTAGATCATACCTGGTCCGCTGCTCAAGTCGGTGGGCTTCAAGCATTCCTAAATAGGGGAGACGTTGAGCAAGTTCCTCTTCTATCGATTGTATTGCTGCTTCCTTCTGTTCTTCGGGGATGATATAATGACTTGCGGGATACACATAGATGTGCCTGAGTTTTTCTATCGGTTCACCGGTGGTCCTGTTGATCTCAGTAATCCGGTCTACCTCATCGCCGAAGAGTTCGATCCTGATGATATTGTTATAATAACTAGGGACCAGATCAATGATCTCCCCTTTTACCCTGAACCGACCTGGGATCAGTTCGATGTCATTACGTTCATAGAGATTGTCAACCAGACGGGAGATGATCTCTTTACGTCCTGTCTTTTGACCGATCCCAAGATCAAATCCCATGTTTTTGTAGGTATCCGGCCTCCCGAGACCGTAGATACAGGAGACTGATGAGATCACAATCACGTCGCTACGACTGAGGAGCGATGCAGTTGTCGAGAGCCGCATCATCTCTATCTTCGGATTTATCTGGGCATCTTTCTCGATATACTGATCCTTTTTTGCAATATAGGATTCAGGCTGGTAGTAATCATAATATGAAACGAAATATTCTACCCGGTTGTGTGGGAAAAATTCTTTGAATTCATGGTACAACTGTGCCGCCAGTGTTTTGTTGTGGGCTAGTACCAGGGTTGGCATATTCAGTTCTGCGATCACGTTTGCCATCGTGAAGGTCTTTCCTGATCCGGTGACTCCGAGCAAGGTCTGTGCCGGGTATCCATTGTTGTACCCCTCTACGAGTTCACTGATAGCCTTCGGTTGTGAACCACAGGGCCGGTAGTCTGAAACGATCTGAAAATCAGTCATGATAATATCTTTTTTCGTCTGATCTGACGCTGATAGGTGATGGCAAACCGGTGTGCCTCATCCCGAATCTCCTGGACTAACATCGATGCAGGACTTTTCTTTGGCAGTGGAAGTGGCAGCGTCCTGCCGGTGGTATAGATCTCTTCTTCCCGCTTGGCAATTGATATGAGAGGTACTGATACCTGAAGTTTTTCAAGTTCTGCATGAGCCGCATGTAACTGGCCCAGTCCCCCGTCAATGATGATCAGGTCCGGAAGCGGCTGCTCTTCTGTTAGCAGTCTGCTGTACCGGCGCTTTACCACTTCCGCAATCGAGGAGAAGTCATCGATTCCCTCCACAGTTTTAATCCTGAACCTCCGGTAGTTCCGCTTGTCTGGTTTCCCATCCTTGAAACTAACCATGGATCCTACCGTCCCGGTTCCGGACAGGTGTGAAATATCAAAGCATTCGATCACTTCCGGCGGCCCTGCAAGATGCAGGGCTTCACCAAGTTCGATGAGCCTCATTTTGCCTGAGAAAAATGATGCTTCAATATTTTTCATCACGAGATCGAGCAGATGCTTTTTTGCTCCTTGTATTGGTATCGTGAGCGTAACCCGGGTTCCTCTGAGATCAGAGAGGTAATCCTCAACTGAAGAATCCGGCATGACCGGCAGAATCAGTTCATTCGGTGGTTTTACTGAAGCATAATATTGAACGATAAATTCTTCAAGAAACTCTTCAGTCTCTGGAAACACGAACTCTTCCTTGCTGGTTAATGTCCCCCTTTCTATGGTGAAAAGTATCAGGTATACAGTGCCTGAACTTACCTGATAGTGAATGATATGCTCATTCGCCTGCTTCTGCCGCTGAACATACTGCCGCTGTGAAAGATGTTCTATCGCTGTTATCTGGTCCCTTATTGAAAGAGCCCGTTCGAACTCCTGGCAGTCAGCATACCGGGCCATCTCATCTTTCAAGGTGGTTATGAGATCCTGATTTCTTCCTTTCAGGACCATATCTGCACTTCGTACCTGATACTGGTACTCGGGTTCTGATACTTTCCCCTGACATGGAGCTGAACAGGTTCCCAGATGTGAACGGAGGCATGCACGCCGTGTCATCTTCCGACAGGTACGAAGATGAAAAGTTTGTTTGATAAACGAGAGAACCTGATCGCGTTCAGCAGCTGATACAAAGGGGCCATACAGTGTCCCTTCCTTTTTTCCTCCCCGGTATCGGGCGATGCCTATTCTTGGGTAGGGATCATTGCTGATCCTGATGAACGCATAACTTTTGGCATCTTTCAGATCGATATTATATTTTGGTTGATGACGTTTGATCAGGGTATTTTCAAGGATAAGTGCCTCAACCTCTGAACCTGTGATAATAAAATCGAGATCAACAGCCTCACTGACCATCAGGTTTGTCTTTGCGTTGTGATCTGTCTTCTGGAAATAACTGGAAACCCGTTTTTTCAGATTTTTCGCTTTGCCGATATAGATGATCGTCTCTTCGACATCTTTGAAGAGATAACAACCAGGGTCTTGGGGAACGGTTGAAAGATCGATCATATCTTCACATCTCTATGGAGTATTCAACTGGATCAACTATTATCCGGAAATATTAGAATCGTTTCATAATCTGACTGAAAAAAGGGTTACTTGTTTCTCTTTAATCTTGGTTCCTTTTTCCTGGTCTTACCTTGTGATGGTGGTTCTATGGCTGGTAGCAATTTTTTCAGAAACATACCGGTATGACTCCGGGGTTCCCTGGCTATCTCTTCTGGTGTCCCGATTGCGATGATCTCCCCCCCGGCATCCCCTCCTTCTGGCCCGAGATCGATGATGTGATCTGCTGATTTGATGACATCCAGGTTGTGTTCAATGACGAGCACCGTATTTCCTTTTTCAACCAGCCCGTCAAGAACGGTTATCAATTTCCTGACATCATGGAAATGCAGTCCGGTAGTCGGTTCATCGAGTAGGTACACGGTCTTCCCGGTTGCCCGCTTGGAGAGTTCACGGGTTAGTTTGATTCGCTGGGCTTCTCCACCTGAAAGAGTGGTTGCACTCTGGCCAAGTTTAATGTATCCGAGCCCGACATCGAGGAGTGTCTGCAGTTTGTTACTGATCTTTGGGATATTTCCAAAGACCTCCATTGCTTCCTCAACAGTCATGGCCAGGGCATCTGCAATTGATTTTCCCTTGTATTTGACTTCAAGGGTCTCATGGTTATACCTGGTACCTTTACACTCCTCACATTCGATATAAACGTCGGGCAGGAAGTTCATCTCTATTTTGATCAATCCGTCTCCCTGACAGGCCTCACATCTCCCGCCTTTTACGTTGAATGAGAACCTTCCGGATTTGTAACCCCTGATTTTTGCCTCCTTCATCTCTGCATAGAGTGTCCGGATCTCATCAAAGACCTTGGTGTAGGTAGCCGGATTTGACCGGGGAGTCCTGCCGATTGGTGACTGATCGATGACGATCACTTTGTCTACCTCCTCATCAAAGATGAGTTCATCGTGCGCACCGATTTCATGACGTGATTTGTATACCGCTTTTTGTAGTGCCGGATACAGGGTGTCATAGATAAGAGTGGATTTACCTGATCCTGATACCCCGGTGATCAGAGTCAGGGTTCCCATAGGTATCCTGGCAGATATTCCTTTTAGATTATTGGCCCGACATCCGGTGATTGTGATGAATCTCGTGCTGGTTCTGCGTCTCTGCGGAACTTCGATCTTCATCCTGCCTGAAAGATACGCACCGGTGAGGGAATTCTGGTTAAATTCGATCTCTGCAGGAGTTCCTTCGGCGACGACCGCTCCACCATGTAAGCCCGCACCAGGTCCCATGTCAATCACCCAGTCTGCTGCCCTGATGGTATCCTCATCATGCTCAACCACGATCAGGGTATTCCCGAGATCGCGAAGATGACGGAGAGTCTCGATCAACCGGTTGTTATCACGCTGATGCAGTCCGATTGATGGTTCATCCAGCACATAGAGGACTCCCATTAAATTTGCACCGATCTGGGTGGCGAGCCTGATTCGCTGCGCTTCTCCTCCGGAAAGGCTCCCTGCTGAACGTGAAAGGGTTAAGTATCCAAGTCCGACCCGTTGGAGAAAGAGCAGTCGTGACTGGATCTCTTTTAACACCTGGTGAGCAATTTCCCGTTCTTTGTCTGTAAGCGGGAGCGTTTCAATGAAGGTGTAACAATCAGTGATCGAGAGGTTGGTTACGTCAACAATTGAATGACCAGCAATTCTGACTGCAAGAGTAGTTTCCTTCAGCCGCTTTCCATGACATACCGGACATTCGGTGATCTGCATAAACTTTTCGAGTTCACGCTTGCGATACTCGGACTGGGTCTGTTTGTAGAGCCTGTCAGCCTGGGGAACCAGTCCTTCCCAGGTTCCCGTATGGGACCAGGATCCCTGTCCCTGCTTGTAACTCATGTGGAACTTGATCT
The DNA here is from genome assembly GCF_028679455.1 of Methanospirillum sp. GTDB lineage: Archaea > Halobacteriota > Methanomicrobia > Methanomicrobiales > Methanospirillaceae > Methanospirillum. The sequence goes on from NZ_JAJRBM010000393.1 coordinate 13,778, forward strand.
GCTCTGGTGATCCGAACATGAGCACATGATATTGTTCAGGGGTCAGTTCTCTGATGGGTGTATAGATGGTGAACCCGAAATGTTCAGCAACTGCTCCGACAAGCTGGGAACGATACCCGTCCAGAAAATTCCGGTAGGTGGCGATTGCACCTTCTGCAATGGATCTCTCTTTGTCAGGAATGATCAGTTCTGAATCAAAGTCCATCTTGAACCCAAGCCCCTTACATTCAGGACAGGCACCAAAAGGACTGTTGAACGAGAACATCCGAGGCTGAAGTTCTTCAAACGTCATCCCGCAGATTGGGCATGCCATCTTTGCCGAATAGAGGTGATCAGTACCGTCCTCTCCTACCGCTATTACGAGTCCGTCAGACCTGGCTGAAGCCTGTTCACACGCTTCGACGATCCGTGAGTGATCTGATGTATCAATCCGGTCAAGCACGAGATCGATATTATGCATCTTGTACCGCTCAAGGCTGATCTCATCTTCGGTACGATAGATCTCACCGTTCACCCTGACCCTTGCAAAGCCTTCCTTGTTCAGATCTTTGAAGAGTTGCTGGTAGGTACCTTTCTTCTTCCTGACCAGGGGCGCCAGAATTGTGATCATCCCTGTAATATCTTCCTCAATCTTCTCAGCGATCTTTTCAGGAGACTGGGCAATGATGGGGAGATTATGCTCCGGACAATAGGCGATGCCGATGCGTGCATACAGGAGTCGGAGATAATCGTATATCTCAGTGACAGTTCCCACCGTTGACCGTGGGTTTTTGTTGGTTGATTTCTGTTCAATGGAGATTGCAGGTGAAAGACCCTCGATGCTGTCAACATCAGGCTTGTTCATCAGCCCGAGAAACTGTCTGGCATATGAGGAGAGAGACTCCATATACCTGCGCTGTCCTTCAGCATAGATCGTATCAAATGCAAGGGTTGATTTCCCTGAACCTGAAAGACCGGTGATGACAACCAATTCATCACGGGGAATGGAGATGGTGATATTTTTGAGATTATGTTCCCGTGCTCCTTTGATGAGAAGCCGTCCACCGGTAATTCCCGGTACCTCTTTATGTCCAGTCTCTCGTTCTGGTGAATTAATAGATCTCCCTCCGGCCGGGTTGTATTGTCATGGTATTTCTGTAGTAATGAGAAGACGGCAGATATCCAAGATTTTCACCTGAATGTCTTCCGTCAATAGTTGCAATCATCTGCCTACTATGGTCTGTATAGCGGGATTATACTTTTTGAGCGCTCAAAATTATTGATTAATCCCGATTTTTCAGCGCTTATTTCGGCATTTGGTTTTCAAAAAGGATAGAGGCTGATTCATGGTGGTATTTCTGGTGTGTCTAGTGATCGGGAACAGGAACCTAATAATCATCTCCTGATAATATGTACATCAATCCGGTTTCAGGGTGGGTTAATTGGGATTAGATGATTCGTTTCATGAAGGGCTGAAAGCCTATCGGGAAGGGAACTATCAGGAAGCAGTAGGGTTGCTGAATAAATCCGTTACTGCAAATGAGAAGAACCACAAAGCATGGAATGCTCTCGGTGTCACCTATGCAAAAATGGGACAGGTTGAGGACGCTCTAACCTGTTATGAAAATGCACTTAAATATGATCCCGGAAACCTGTCATATGAGCAGAACCGTGATCAGATTGTAAAAACAGCGTACAAACAAATACCCGTCTCCAAGTCTGCCCCCCCGGCTGAACTTAATTTAAACTATGGCAGATTCCTCATTCCTGCGGTTATACTGCTGTTCATAGTTATTTGTGTTATCTATGTCGTATTCACCCCTTCATTCCTTGGGGGAACGCCTACTTCATCCACCGGGTCCACCACCCCGGTACAGATGAATACATCTACTGAGAACCTCACCCTTTCAGATTCATCAGAAAGGGTGAG
>NZ_JAJRBM010000394.1 GCF_028679455.1 Methanospirillum sp.
ATCTACGACCAAGTCCTACTGCCTATGATCCCAGAACACGGCCTTGGTATATTCTTGCAAAAGAACATCCCGGACGGGTTGTTCGAACAGATCCCTATCAATCAGTAACCTCTCCGGATCTCAATATTGGGATTGATACTGCGATGGTCCTTCCCAACGGCACAGTATCCGGAGTCATTGGAGCTGATATTACTCTCGTTGATCTAACAAAATACGTCACTGAATTTAATTTTGGAAGGGATGTTCAGATTGTCATGGTAAACGAAACAGGAACCGTCCTGGCTGCCAAAGATCCTTCTCTTCTGTATAACAATATCTCCCGTGTAACCGGGAATCAGACAACAACTCTGCTCCAGTCTTCTGAAGGAATGCTTGCACTTCCCCAGGCATACCTGATCTATTATACCTCTCCTCATCTCGGATGGAAATATGCGGTAATAATTCCATTTTATCAAATTGAGAAAGAATTGTCAGAATCCATTATCACGATTCTTATCTTTGTATTCGTGGCTTTAATCCTTCTGAGTGTCATCACTCTTTTGGCCCTTAACCATACGGTTATTAAACCAATCTCAACTCTAACCTCTATCGCGACAAATATTTCAGAAACTGGTCAGTTAAATCATTCCATTCCAACGAATATTGAAGGTGAAATCGGTGAGTTGTCAAAATCATTTAATTCGATGATCACCGCTATCAAATTAAGGGATGAAGCTAACCTCAAGGCAAATGACGAGTTATCACAGTACCGGGATCATCTCAGCGAGATAGTAAGAGAACGAACCTCCCAACTTGAGACCGCTAATCTACAACTACAGGATCAGAGAGATGAATTAGAGCAGATAAATTCCGAGTTACAAACGGCCAAGCAACGAGCCGAAGATATGGATCGATTGAAGTCAGCCTTCCTTGCAACGATGTCTCATGAACTGAGGACCCCGCTGAATTCGATAATCGGATTTACCGGTATCATACTTCAGGGTTTGGCCGGACCACTTACAACCGAACAGCACAAACAGTTGAATCTCGTGAAGCATAGTGCAGCCCATCTTCTCGCCCTCATTAACGATGTGCTTGATATCTCAAAAATTGAGGCTGGTGAATTAAAAATATCAAGAGAACCAGTTGATATTGTCCCTTCAATTATATCTGTGATAAAGACGATTCAGCCACTTGCAGACCAGAAAGGACTGATAATTGAGACTGATCTCCGTGTAAAAGAAGCATTTGTCATTGGAGATCAGCGAAGAATTGAGCAGATAATTTTAAACCTATTGAGCAATGCAGTTAAATTTACCGACACTGGTAGTATACAGATCAATAACCGGGTTGAGAATGATACTGTCTTTATTGCGATCCGTGATTCTGGAATCGGGATTAACCCGGAAGATATCGACACATTATTCCAGCCATTTCATCAGATTGACACAGGTACAACCCGGAAACATGAAGGTACCGGACTGGGATTATCAATCTGTAAAAAATTGGTCCAACTTCATAACGGTACTATCACGGTAACAAGTGAGGTAGGAAAAGGGAGTACTTTCACTCTCTCTTTCCCTGAAAAAAGGAACGACAGTAATTAAGCAATGAATATCAGATGTAATTACTGGGATTGACAGGGGTCTGTGCTTGGTTGGACATCTTTAAACTCCAGGCCATAATTTTTGATTAGAAATGAGCGAACCTTCTCTGAATATACCCATCCCAGATCGATCTGAGATACACAGGCATCTATCTTGTAGATTGCCCCCATAATCTTTGCACTAGATGTCGCTGGGAGATCTTCACATGCACTCATTATTATCGTAAGAGGATTTCTGATCTGATCCCCTATGGTTGCCATCTGATGGATGTTATTGTTTATTTGGGATAGTGCCCGATTCAATTCAATCATATTTTTCTTACGTATGGTGATGTCCCGGTAGATCGATAAACAGAATTGATTCCCATTTTCCTGATAGAGGTGTGAACTGATCTCAACCGGGACAATGACTCCATCTCTGTCCCTGAATGCTCCCTCATAGGTAAGATGTTTTTTTTCCGTGAGTTGTTCTTTTGCTCCCTGTGAATCATCAGTCACTACGTCTGATACAATATGTGAATCATCTCTTCCGATAAGTTCCTGTTTTGTATACCTCAAAAGGTTACATGCGATCTCATTCACCTCGCAGATTGTACTGATTTGTCCGTCTGATGAAAGGTTGTACAGGATAATTGCATCATTGGCATTTTCAAATAAGTTCCTGTATCTCTCCTCGGAATGATTGAGATCTCTGATTACCGTTTCAAGTTCTGAAACCTTTTTTTCTAACTGACGGATTAAACGCTGATTATGTTCTGAGAGATATTCTTCCTCTTTAAGGTCAATACCTTCTGGTTTTCCTGTTTTTATCTCTGAAATATTCCGGAGTATCCCGGTTATAATGGTGATGAACTCTTCAGGTTCGGTTGGCTTGATTATGTATCTATCTGCTCCCAGGTTTAGTGCAAATTCAATATCTTTCTTTTCAGTATAGGCTGCAGTATAAAAAACAAAGGGAATATGTTGATATTTTGAATCAGTTTTGATCTCTTTGCAAAATTGAAATCCGTCTTTTCGTGGAAGGAGGATATCAGATATGATCAGATCTACCGGGTTATTGTTAATTTTTTCAAGCGCTTCTACACCATCCTCTGCAGAAATAACCTCAAAACCATTGCATACCAGAATTTTCTCAAGAAGGTAGCGGTTCGCATACTGATCATCAACAATTAATACTCTCATTATCTGCCCGCCTTTGAGGAAAATGAACCCGAATCTGATCGATAAATGTTTCCGGGTTTATTGGCTTTTCGATATAATCGGTGGCTCCTGCTGCAAGTATCCTCTCACGATCACCAGACATGGCATATGAGGTAACTGCAATAATGGGAATAGTTTGGATCTCTGGTGAACTTCTTATAACTCCGGCAATTTCATAGCCATCCATACCTGGAAGTTGAATGTCAAGAAGGATGATGTCTGGTTTCATTTCATGAGCTAGGCGAATACCATCCTGACCATTTAATGCTTCTATTGCTGTGAACCCATTACTTTCTAAGAGAAAGCGAATCAGGTACATATTCTGCTCATTATCTTCAATTACCAGAATTTTCATAATATCTTCCAGATCTGAAGAGCCCGCAATTACTATCCAGACAAAACCCTATACTGAACCAAGGTTAAACTCTCCGAAATCACTATGGTGTGTTCATAGTGATCCCTGACATAATGGCTATTGGATTAAGAAGGGATATATAGATTGGGTTGGGGTCGGATGACACAGTCTTGCATACGAGTATGGTCCAAATTATTCTGAAATTTATTCCGAACATTTGCATATTTATGATGGATTTATTGTTCCTCTGATTTGGCATATCTGTTCTTTAAATGCTTTGCAAGGAAGCATCTGACTTTTTCTGAGTAAAGATACCCTTTATCCAGTTGATTGATGAGATCATCAATGAGGAGAACCTGTTCATGAAGGATCCTCTTTTTATCTCCTTCTAATTCTTCAGAAATAAAGTCCATTATCGTAAGAGGATTTCGGATCTGATCATTTAATACTGCAAGCGTTTCGAGATTTTGATCTATCTGAACTAATGCCAGGGATATCTTCTCTTCTGCTTCCTTTCTTTCTGTTATATCACGACTAACACCAATTATCTCAACAACATTTCCATTTTGATCCTGGACAAGGGTTGTGACAACTTCTGTAGGAACAATTGATCCATCTTTGCATGTTTGATAAATCTCAGTAATCTGAACCCTTTCTGACTCTTCACCAGCCATAAATTGTGAGATTCGTTGTGGTAAGGCAGTTTCTACGAGTTGATATGATTCTGGTGTGAGCATCTCCTCAAATGACTGACTGATAACTTCTTCAGGAGTAAAGCCACGAAGTTTATAGACTGAAGGGCTGATATATCGAAGTTTTTGAGATGCAAGATTATATATCCAGATCACATCTGCTGAGTTTTCTGATATTACCTGATATTGGGCATTTCTCTCATTAAGTGCGATTTCCCCTTCTTTTTCATGGGTAACATCACGGTTACTTGATCTTCTTCCTAGGTTTTCACCGGAGGGGAGTATAATGGACTGGCATATATGGTGAATCCATCTTACCCCGCCATCACGATGAATAATCCTAAAATATATTGAGATGGGACAATCATGTAGACATCTGGTTTGGTTGTGTTCTTCCCACATTAGTCTGTCCTGGGGATGCACAATCTCTGATAACAGGTTTTTATGAGTGTAAAATTCTTTAGCAGAATACCCGGAAATGCGTAAACACGATGGAGAAATGTAGACATATTCACCTGTAGGATTCTCCCAAAGTTCCCAGTCATAGGTATAATCCGTAAGAATTCGTAATTTATCCTCACTAATTTTAAGCTGGGTGTATGCATTTGAGAGTTCATTGTGAGTTTTCTGGAGCGCTAATAATGTTATATCACGTTCGGATTCAGCTTTTTCAATGGTTTTCCAGATCTGTCGCGAGAGAATAATTATCATGGCGGCAATGAATGCCATAGAGCTAAGAGCGATGATCCCTGACCAGAATACCGGATTTACCGCCGATGAGCGAGTAACAAGTACTGAAAAAACCCAGCCCTCAATCAACACAGAAAGGAGTACGGTCGGAAGAAAGGTTCTTAAAAGTTTTGCCTGGATTGAACTTCCAAAAAAGGATACTCCAAGAGTGGTATCATTTTTTCTCAGCACAATAAGAGCAGATCCTCCAATGAAAAAACCCAGGCCGGTTGTCAAAGCAACGGGGACTCCTGTTCCACCATAGAGAAAAGGGGTCTGATACCAGTAACCTACTACCACAATTAGACCAATAATTGAGATTATTACTGCGAGAATTGAAGATAATTCCCGAATTCGTGTATTGCGGCTCAATCCCGTCCACAATGAGAGACAATAGAGGACAAAAACACCTGCAGTTACTGAGGAGATTTTTCCAACCGGTATTCCTGCTATTTCATCTTCACCGTGAAAAAACCAGGTATTGAAGTCTGGAAGTTGCGATACAAAAATCTGAATCAGGCTGATAAAACTAATAACAAAAATGATTGCAGATCCGATAATTATTATTCGCCGTTGATTTTTTGAATTCAAAGATAGATCCTGAATTATTAGCAATATTGAAAGAAGCAAAAAGAGCAGGGCCGTAAGTGGTGCCATAGGGATATAGCCAGGGCCAAAGCCCAGAAATTTCCATTCTCCCAGAAAATATGCTGTCAGAGTTATTGTTGAGATAACAATAATGAGGATCGAAGAGAGAAAAACCGGTTTCATTATCTGTAATTTCACATCTGCCAATGCATGATATGTCCAGGAATATTCGGACATATCATCTATTACCGTTTCTCATGTATAAATAAGTGAGTAGCATTCCAATCTTTAACATAAAGGACCTTGAGACTGTTATCAGGATGTTGAGGTTGTCTAGTGAGAAGATTCGCACTGAACACCCTCCCTCGTTGAGAGGGATTCTTATCAGAAACCCTAAATCATATCAGGGATTATTTGATAGGATTCACATCTGTGATACATTGTTTTCTGATAATCCATGACATCTGATATCGCCATTCTCAATAAAGAAAAAGAAAAAACGGCTATCTTTTCTGTCATTTCGAATACCTTTCTCGTTGTGATGAAACTGGTCGTTGGCATTGCTCTTGGCTCGGTAAGTATCATCTCAGAAGCAATCCACTCAGGAATGGATCTGCTTGCATCATGTATTGCCTATTTTTCAGTCCGGAAATCCTCCGAAGCTCCGGATGAGGAACATGAATTTGGTCATGGTAAATATGAGTCATTTTCAGGATTGATTGAAGCACTCCTCATATTCGTTGCCGCACTTCTGATCATCCATGAAGCATACGTCAAATTAGTCGAACCATCATCAGAACCGATGAATCAGACACTCATGTTCGCGGGTATTGCGGTCATGGCGATTTCAGCAGGAATGAATGCCTTCGTCTCTGCACGGCTTATGAAAATTGCCAAGAAGACTGAATCTATCGCACTGGAAAGTGATGCCTGGCACCTTCGCACCGATGTCTATACTTCAGCCGGGGTCATGATCGGCCTTATCCTGATACAACTTACGGGAATTATCATCCTCGATTCTCTTGTTGCAATAGTAGTCGCCCTGGTCATCATGAAAGCAGCGTATGAACTTACGGTAAAATCATGCAAGGACCTAACCGATTACCGGCTCACTGATGATGAAATTTCAAGGATCACCAGGATCATCTGTGAACATCAATCAGATTATGTCAATTTTCATGGACTTCGAACCAGACGTGCCGGCCCGGAAATATTTATTGATCTTCACCTGGTCGTCGATAAGGACATTTCAGTAGAACAGTCTCATGATCTGGCAGACCATCTCGAAAGCGATCTGAAACTCGAATTTCCCCGGGCATGCGTCACCATTCATGTTGAGCCAAATACCGGTGAGAATGCGATAAAACCTTCAATATGTGAGACTAATCCGGAAAAAAAAGAGTAACATCAGAAGAGATCATCAAAGAATGATCTCTTTTTATGATGTTTCTTGTTCGAATCATGGTCATGATAATCGTGATCATGATGGTGATCATGGCCACTGTCAGAGAATCTGCCAGGAACTGAACCAATTACCCCTCCAGATCCACTTGAACCCTGCATGGACTGACCAATTCCGCCACCATTAAGCAGTTGATCGAGTTTTCCCTTTTCAAGCCAGATTCCTCTGCATTGAGGGCAATAGTCGATTGAGACTGATAATCGTTCTCCCATCAAGAGATCAACATTACAAACCGGACACTTCATATTCACGATCGTAACATCTAAGATTGCTGGAGAGAAATGGTTTCTCTCATCACGCACAGAGGAATTTATATGAAAAAATTATGGCTTTCAATTATGGTAATCGTGGTAATCTCCGGTTCTCTTCTCATTGCCGGATCCTAAACAGAGAGGTTTTGATCACTAATTCGTGATTCGAAAATTTACTATTCTTCACCATACTTGCCTTTTGACAAATTAGTTCTGCAAAATAAACGGTTCAATTATTATCATATGA
>NZ_JAJRBM010000039.1 GCF_028679455.1 Methanospirillum sp.
AAACCTGATACGCAACAAAATTCGCACACATGTAGAATTCTTTGGATCTTTGTTGAATCCATTTCACATTGAAAGTAAACATCCGCTTCATATGCGAGTGTGTTCTCTCACAATCACTTCTTGATTTATATTCAGATTTGAAATCATGGTTTAATAAATTCATATTTCTCAAGTATTTGCCCACTTGAATTTCCCGGCCATTTTCATAGAGAAAATGTAATTTGGCAGTTATTCCCGCTTTAACATCACCCCCCTTTTTCCACAGTTTATTTACCCAATGGTTGATTCTGCTCTCTGTCCCTTCGTATTGAATCACTGCATCTGCTCTATGATCAATGAGAGGGTGAACCTTCAAAATCTTCCATATCGCAGCGTGATTAAGATAGGAATCATATCCCGCGTCTAATTTTGCCGCCTTTAAATCGGGATGCATCAAAACTACTTTTTCAGAGAGAGGAATTGCGTATCCGCCATCATATTCATTTCCATCAGAAAAAATCTCATATAATGGAAAATCCTCAAGGTGGAATATATGCATTTTATACATTCTGCACTCATAATGTGGATTGAATCGGGCATATTTATCATATCTTGACGCTTCAATGGGAGTTGAATCAATCATGCCATTCGCATTGCGAATATTTTTGCATGCGATGGTTCCGTTCAACAGCATTATTTGCTTCAAACCTTCCAGGCAAAGGCGGTTGTAGGCAAAATCATGAACGGTGCTTGCGGCAGGAATGAGAAATCTACCTGATTCTACCTCTTTTAATCCAAGGTAGAGGCAATCATCCTTTGTTAAAGAATTGACCAGACGGCGATAGGAGTGCTTTCGGAATAATTTCACGATCAGAAGTTTGAATAGAACTAGGGGGGAGTATTCCCAACTTCTGCAATGCGCATAACCGAGATATTGATGTAATTTTGATTCGATTTCGGTAAAATCCATTTTGTACAGCAATTCACTAACGGAGATAAATGTATCAACAGTTTGGATAGGATACTGTTCTTTACTGATTTCTTCAACCGAGACCATATTGCCCGGTTTTGAACCTTAAATAGGTGCCGGTCTGCTGGGAATGAAGACAATTGTCGATTTCAATCGAAAGTCACGAAAAATAAAAAATTGGTAAAGGTTATATGGGGTCACCCTTCATTGGACAAACTCGCAGAAGACAAAAAATTACCGGATAAGGGCCTGTTTATCCGGAAACATCGGAAGAAAGGGTTCTGACCGGAGGGGTCGCTGTCAGCCATGGACGGACTGCATCCTTGTCAGGATACCAGTGCGGTACAAACCAGAGCGAGTAGAACCGTGCCGCCGGATACAGATAATACCCATCCTGGTTGTGATCCGTGACATCATACGGATCAGCAAAGATGATGACATCATCCACCACGGTTTCAGTTCCCAGGGTATCATACCCGACTGCCACCATCCAGTGCCCACCCCAGTCTGCCCATGCTACCAGGGTCGGTATTCCCGCTTTGAGATTATCCTGGATCATCGTGAGATTTCCATCTCCATCACCAGTGCTTGAGTGAACGGTCCACCCCTGGTCAGTAAACCACTGTGCCATCTCAACCACCGTGATCCCATAAACGGGAACAGCACCCATCTCCGCTGCCATAGTCATCTCATCACCTTCATACCCATAATAATGGAGATTGTCAAGAGCAGCTACCGCCCCACAGGATATTTCAGTGGTCTGCTGCATCGAAGGGAATTGAATACGTGTCAGATTTCCATCGTTGGTAGTATTTTGTGAGAACGGTGGATACCAGATCGAATCAGGATGATCACCAAGTCCCTGATAAGCCGCTGCACCACCGGTGAGATCCGAGATATTCAGACAAAAAGCCAGGGTGGAAGGGATGATAAGACCAGTACAGACAAGCAGAAGGAGCACCCGGTTCAGATACATGACCAGCCATAGACCATATTACTAATTATGCCTGTCCATTTCAGCACCATTATGTATCTTCCCGCTAACCTCCTCCTTATGTCACTATCTGAGCTCTTGCCGGTTGTATTCATTGTACTTGCGATAATCGGAGCAGGCATTCAGATATCACGGGAACGACCAAAGGCAGGAAACGCTAAGATGACCAAAATTTTCTTAAACTGGGCATTCCTCGTCATCATCGGTATCGGGGGAGTATGGGGATGTTTCGGGCATCTGTTCTTTGCGGACCGGGTTGCACAGAGCATCGGCTGGCCTGCCGGCAACCCGTTTCAGCAGGAAGTGGCGTTTGCAAATCTTGCAATCGGCATGCTTGGACTCCTTGCCCTGAGGATCCCAGGTACATTCCGTATTGCTACCCTTACTGCCTATGCAGTATTTATGATCGGTGACGGAATCGTTCATATATGGCAGATCGTCAGCGCTGGGAACTGGTCAGTCAACAACGCCGGTCTCATCCTCTGGATCGACCTGATCATGCCACTCGTACTCATCGGCCTGTACCTGTTAGGTGAAAAACTGCAGATGCGGGAAGCACAACCATCACTGAGGAGATGACCCTAGAACAGGATGAGCCAGCAGATACAAGGGTGGTGACCTTATGATCTCTTTTAATACCCAGGTTCAGACAGTTCACCGGACAGAAGGATGCTTTTTACCCGGAAACGATAACCCTTATCAATAAAACCGGGAACCATATCCGTTCCTGTCCGGGATTGTATGATCGAGAAATATCGTTCACTCTTATCGTATTGTTCTTTTCCGATACTCACTGACCTGATCTTTTTCCTCGGCCCCTGTATCATGCTTGCAGTCGCCATGAGCGGGAGGGGATTTAATGAGTCGGTCAATGCCGGTACACTCACCGGCTTCTCCTTCCTCTGGCTTGCCATCCTGGTATTAATCTACAAGTATACTCTTGTCGAAGGCCTCGCCCGCTATACCCTCGCAAAGGGAGAGCATATCTTTGATGGAATGCATGGATTTCCAGGGCCTGAAAACTGGGAAGTCTTCTTCATGGTCCTGATCTATGTCCTCGAGATGATCGGATATGGAGGACTTGCCCTGCTCGCCGGCCTGATCCTCCAGCAACTCATACCGTTCACCATATCACGGGAGATCCTGGCAACCATAACTCTTGTCATCATCATCCCGCTCCTTATCAGGAAAAATTTCTCACTTTTTGAAAAGATCGTTCTCTTTTGTGCGGTAGTGATGATAGGAGGGATACTGTACACCTTTTTCGGGATCACCATCCCCTATCAGGCAATTGGTGCAGGACTCATCCCCTCGGCGACCCGCGACCAGGTGACACAGATCATTCCCATCATGGGAACCGTTGGATCAGGTCTGAATTTGCTGCTCTTCTCGATATGGCTCAGGGAAAAGATCGGCCTTCGTCATGGGGCAACGTTTTACGCTGAACAGATCAAAAATGTCAGAATCACCCAGGGTATCGCATTTCTGATCACCGGACTGATGACCCTGGCCTTCTTTTCGATAGGATATTTTTCCCAGGGCGGACAGGATCTCTTTACCGGGGCGATTCAGGGGCTGAATACGCTTCCCTATGGAGCGGCGATCTTCTTCTTCACCGGATATGTTATCCTCTTCGGAGTTCTGCTGACCGGGGCTGACGGAAGGGCACGTGCCATTGCCTCAATTCTCTGTTCCACCAGTGTCACCCGACTCAGCGAAAAGAGCGTATATCAGATTCTGATTATTGGATTCAGCAGCCTGATGCTCATTATTGTCTGGTCAGGCAATCCTAAAACACTGCTCAGTTATACCTCGGCATGTGGAGCGTTTATGTTTGCATTCACCGGAGTAATGCTCCTCTACCTTGATTCACATCTGCCCAGGTATGCACGGGGGTCTCGTCTCTGGTTCATCATCATGACCATCGGGGCGCTGGCATATCTGCTGATGGCACTGTTTCGTGAAGCAGTATTTTTTGACCTCGGTCTTCCACTCGTCCAGAATCTCCTTGGACTACTCATGCTTTTTTACCTGGTTATCAGATCAGGAGTGATCACCCGGGTACAGGAAAGAAATCAGAAACCGGTCGATACGATCATGTGTATTCTGATTTTCTCAATTCTCGGGATATTGGGGGCCCGATCCAGTATCGTGATCGAGACGTTGCCGATCAGTTTCGCAACCCTCATTCCTCTGGTAAGTGCAATGCTCGGCGGTCCGATTGTCGGGATTCTGGTCGGAGTTATTGCCGGGTTGGGGACCTTTAATTCTCCAGGATTTGAGTCACTGCCCTGGTATGTGGCAGTGATGCCACCGGTCTTTGCCGGATGTATCGCGGCATTTTTACCATATCTGCATAAGGGGACGATATCCAGAGGCAACATCCTGATACTCGGGATGATCACCGGTATCGTACAGATCGCATTACTCTGGACCTGTAGACCGGCAGCGTTATCAGGAGATATCGTGGATATCCTGCACCAGATCAGTATTCCTACGGTAGGAACCCTGCTGATAGGTCTGATTGTTATTCTCTATATCATTGATGAAGAGAAGAAGACCCGCAGACCACAGGTCTCTTCAACTTCCACTACCTCGACCTGGCAGATACCTGCAGGGGGATTTTCCAGATATTTCCAGGGAAACCTGAAAGGGATTGAAAAAAAGATTATCATCATAATCATCGGGCTTACCTTCATCAGGCTGATGTTTCTTGCCCCGATCAGCGAGACAGGACTTCCGATTCTGAACCGGATTGCGGTACTGGGTGCTATCCTTTTTCTGCTGACCCGATCGAGGACCTTTCAGGATATTCTCATCAGTGCAACGACCATGACCGAGAAGGTCTGGGTAATCGTGATATTTGGCCTCTTCTCTGCATATGGCCAATTTGCGGTGATAACCGCAGGAGATCAGATGATCCAGTTCCCTGATCTCGGCCCTGCCATTGCCGGTATCCTGGGAGGGCCGATCCTCGGTGCATCTGCAGGAATCGCCGGCGGTCTGTATGCACTGATCACCGCCGGGCCTGAAGGACTGACCAGTGTTATGGTCACTACGCTTTCAGGAACCCTGGCCGGTCTGTGTACGATTTACTGGCGCAGAAACCTCACCTACTTTAGGGTAATCGGTATCGGTGTTCTGGTGGGAACACTCAGATATGTAATACCCCTCCTGTTTGGAGAACAGGCAGGTGCAGACTCCCTGATAATCCTGACACTGGACATTCTGATACCGGTGCTCGGCCTGATCCTCTTCCAGTTCATCATCAGGGAAGAGACCGTGTCGTTCCTCTCGATCTCCAAGACCGGAAACACCGCACTCGACCGGAATTACGAACGAAAGATGGCTATCCTCTCGCAGGATACCATGGCACGCCTGAACAGCCTGTTCACCATCATTTCTGGCAGACTCCTCTCACTCGAGTTCATTATGAGCCAGATCGGCGAGGAAGAGATTGCCCGTAAGGTCAGGGTGATGATACGAACTGATCTGATTGATGATCTCCTCGAAGATTTCAGCCAGTTCTCCACATTGCACCAGGAGGGAAACCGTGATGATCTGCAACTTGCTCTGAAAGCCGGGCAGATCACCAGAAAACTCGACCGTATGATTCATAACGAAGGACTTGATCGGTTTATTCATGCCTCACTGATCAGGCGGGCAGACCGCCTGTATCATGATTACCTCTCCCTGCTTGAAGGGATAGAGCCATCATGCGGCAATGACATGATAGATCTCGCCCCGTTTATCACCGGGATTGTGACCGACATCACCAGGCAGCCTGCAACTGACGAAGAATTCCTGGATGCCTGCGATGATCCCGAACGATACCTGGAACTCATGATCACCAGACTCGCTCATATCTCCCTCTTTGACCAGGTTATGATCACGTATCATCAGGACGGTGAGATATCTCAAGCATCTGTTTCCAGGGAACGGTTTGAGGATGTTATCATCTCTCTGCTCGAAAGCCTCGCTACCGCAGGTGCTCATTCCATCACCATTACCGGAACAAACACAAAAGACGCGGTATTACTCACTCTTGACTGTTCAGGAAGCGGCCCGGTATGGCCCCCCTCGTTTGGAGAGATGGCGGAATATGGAGAAGAGTGTAGAATCAGCAGAGGAGAGATCAGTCATGAAACCGTAGCAGATCACCTGATCATCACCATCAGCCTGACACCCGGGCCAGGTTAGAAATTCACCAGGGTACCCCCTTTTTACCATAAGTTCCTGATACGATCCATCAGTATCGCTAAATAGATACTAAGCAGATCAGGATACTACCATGGGAGTCAAGATGCAGCGTATCGCCGTTGTGACATCAGGAGGTGATGCTCCGGGTATGAACGCCTGTATCAGAGCAATATATCGTGCAGGCAAATTTTACGGTGTTGAGGTGTATGGGATCAGACGCGGATATGCCGGCATGATTGAGGGTGATTTCTACAAAATAGAACGCCATGATGTGGGAAATATCATCCATCAGGGGGGCACTATCCTCGGAACTTCCCGAAGCAGGGAGTTCATGACCCCAGAAGGGAGACAGAAAGCTGCTGATATGTTGCTCGAACATGAGATCGATGGTCTGATCCTGATCGGGGGTGACGGTTCATTCAGGGGAGGTAATCTTCTCTCATGCGAGACCGGGATCCCGATCATCGCCATACCCGGAACCATCGATAATGATATCCCGGGCACTGACTTCTCGATTGGGTTCGATACCGCGGTTAATATTGCCCTGGAGTCGATAGACCGGATCCGTGATACTGCCATATCTCATGGAAGGCTCTTCTTTGTCGAAGTGATGGGACATACCAGTAGTTTCATTGCACTTGAAGCAGGAATAGCCGGAGGCGCTGCACAACTTGTTCTACACGACGGCCATGAAGAGATTGAAGAGCTCTGCAATCAACTGGAGTCGCTCTTCAGGATGGGGAAGCATCACGCTATTGTGGTCATCGCCGAGGGAGATCAACCCGGATGCAGTTTCGGGATCTCAAAGAAAGTATCGCAACGGATACAGATGGAATCAAGAGTCTGTGTTCTTGGACACACCCAGCGGGGGGGAAGCCCGACAGCACGTGACCGGGTACTGGCAGCAAAACTAGGGATTTCTGCGGTAAGTGCCCTTATAGAAGGGCAGAACGGGGTAATGGTTGGGGAACTGATGCGGGAAATTGCCTATCACCCTATCAACGATGTCGTTGGAAAAATCCGTGATCCCGATCCCCGTATCACGGCACTTTCGAAAATTCTCACCGGATACTGAGTAATTCGGATTAATCATGCCTGAAGTCGGACTTTCCATTCTCTACGTAGATGATGAAATACTCCTCCTTGAGATCACCAGCCAGTTCCTCTCCTCACTCGGATTTCAGGTAGATACCTCTGAATCAGGAATCGATGCTCTGAACAAAATAGGATCACACCAGTATGACGCGATTGTATCTGATTATCAGATGCCTGATATGGATGGGATAACCCTGCTTAAGGAGATTCGCAAGGAATACCCAAATCTGCCTTTTATCCTCTTCACCGGAAGGGGACGCGAAGAAGTGGTCATTCAGGCGATCGAGAACGGGGCAGATTTCTACCTCCAGAAAGGGGGATCTCCCCGGCCGCAATATACCGAGCTGGCACATAAGATCAGAACAGCGGTTCACCAGCGACGCGATCAGGCTGCACTGAGGGAAAGCGAGATACGGTTCAATCAGGTCATGGAGAATGCCGGTGAATGGGTCTGGGATATCGATGCGGATGGTATGTACCGGTACTGCAACTCGGCAGTTGAGCGGATACTTGGATATACCCCCGAAGAACTGGTTGGTCTCAAACACTTCTATGACCTGTATGATCCCCGGATGCAGGAAGAACAGACAATACAGGCAATGGAGACAATTCTGGAACGGCGAACCATTCAAGAGCGTATCTTTTATTTTTTTCACAAAAACGGTACCCAGGTCATCCTGCAGTCGAGCGGATCTCCTATCTTTGACACGAACGGAGATTTTCGGGGATTCCGGGGTGTTCACATGGATGTCACCGCAAGCCGGAAGAGCCAGGATCTGATCAAACGGCATGAACAACGACTGGTCAGGGCACAGGAGATCGGAAAAACCGGGAGCTGGGAGTATGACATACAGGTCAATTTACTCTGGGGTTCAGAAGGGGCTCTGAGGATATTCGGGTACTCACGGCCTGCCGGGAGTATCACCATCGAAGAGATCGAGTCCTGTATTATTGAACGTGAGCGAGTACATCAGGCATTGATCGATTTAATTACCACCGGTGCACCCTACAACATCGAATATACCATCAACCCAGCTGATGGAACACCACAAAAGATACTATCCTCAATAGCCAGCCTTGAACCTGATGACCAGGGGAATGTGAAGGTGATCGGGGTTATCGTAGATATCACCGAACGAAAAAAGGCTGAAGATGAGATCAGACGGATGAACGAGGATATATCAGCCGCATATGAAGAACTCGTCTCCAGCGAGGAAGAACTCAGGATAAACTTTGAGAAACTCGCAGAAAGCCAGCAGGCATTACAGGAACGTGATAACCAGAATCAGATGTTGATTAGAAAGATGCCAATCCCGATTGGAGTATCCACTGCATCAGGAAAGATCAGGTTTGTCAATGACCGGTTCACTGAGGTGTTTGGATACCGTCGTGATGACACTCCTACCATTCAGGACTGGGCAGAACATGCGTACCCGGATGAGGCGTACCGGCAGGAAGTGAACAGTACCTGGATGGCAGATGTGGCGAGTGCTGCAGAAGAGAATCGTGAGATTCTTCCCAGAGAGTACCAGGTCACCTGCAAAAACGGTGAGATAAAAACCGTACAAATAACCGGAATTCATATCGGCGAGTATTTAATGACGACATTTCTGGATGTCACAGATCAAAACAGGGCAATTGCTGCTCTCACTGAGAGTGAGGAGAAGTACCAGATCCTCTTTGAACTGGGAAGTGAGGCGATTTTTCTCATCGACAATGAGACCGGTGCGTTACTGGAGTCCAACTCAGAAGCAACCGAAATCTACGGATATACTCATGAAGAACTGATGCAGATGCGTAACGTTGATCTCTCGGCAGAGCCTGACGATACCAACCGGATAACCGCGGAGACTACGACGAAAAGTGTGGTCGTCCCCCTGCGGTTCCACCGGCGAAAAAGCGGGGAAGTATTTCCAGTTGAGATAACCGGACGATTCTTCACCTGGAAAGGGAGATCAGTTCACGTTGCCGCAATCCGGGATATCACGGAGCGGAAAAGGGCTGAGGATGCCCTGCTCCAGGCAAACCGCCAGTTAGGACTGCTATCGACCATCACCAGGCATGATATTCTGAATATGATCACCGTCATCTTCGGATATCTGGATGTGATAGAGGAACAGAACACCGATCCTGAGATTCGGGAATACTGTACCAAACTGGAATCTGCCATCAGGATGGTGCAGGCACAGATAGAATTTACCAGGATCTACCAGAACCTTGGAGCAACAAGACCAATATGGATATCACTGTGTCAGGTGATGCCTGATTCATTTGTCCCGGCATCAATCAGTTTGGTGACTGATCCTGGTGACCTGGAGATATATGCAGATCCGATGCTCGGAAAGGTCTTTTCAAACCTTGTTGATAACACCGTACGATATGGAAAGGGTGCGACTACCATCAGGATAACAACCCAGATATCAGACACAGATCTGATCATCGTGTATGAGGATGACGGAATCGGAATTGCTGAACCTGAGAAGGAGCTGATCTTCGAGCGTGGGTACGGGAAGAATACCGGTCTTGGGCTCTTCCTCGTCCGCGAAATTTTAGCGATTACTGCAATTACTATTGTTGAGACTGGTGTCCAAGGAGCCGGAGCAAGATTTGAACTGACGGTCTCCCAGGGAACTTACCGACATCGGTCGAACTGATCTGATTCTACATGCCGATGGTTTTTTCCTGAAAGTACCATCCAAAGTTGGTGTAACTTTGCATGGCACCAATGTATATATGTGTTCATTTACTTACGATAATATACATGAGAACGAAGATCATCCTTGATGAGAACGAGATCCCGAAAAAATGGTATAATATTCAGGCTGATCTTAAAACTCCCCTTGATCCCCCGATGCATCCCCAGACCAGACAACCGCTTGGACCAGCTGATCTGGAGGCGATCTTTCCGAAAGAACTTATTAGACAGGAGATGTGTCAGGACCGGTACATCGATATTCCAGGAGAAGTCAGAGATATTCTGACGCTCTGGAGGCCAAGCCCACTCTTTCGTGCCCACAATCTTGAACGATTC
>NZ_JAJRBM010000395.1 GCF_028679455.1 Methanospirillum sp.
ATGGTGAGGCATGTTACATTCGCCATTTTTCGGTAAAATTTGGGAAGACCAGTGTTCCTGGTTATATTCTGCATGATATCAAAAAAGAGCAGACCGATCGCCTGGCATTCCATAGGAATCTGCAAAGTGTCCGTGATCTGATTCAGGAGACCCGTGATTATCAGGGAACCCTTCAAGAGTTACTCGATGAAGCAGCCGGGCCATTCAGACGGTTCTTTACTATTGAAGAGAGTAATGGTTCGAGCAGGATTAGCACCGATCATGACGAGATGAATCTTACCGTAAAAAAATTTGGCAGGAGTTGTGTGCTGTATCAGGGTAACTTTACCTGGGAAGAATGTTTCTCTCTTGCCGATATGAGGGGCACCCTGGAACAGGATATGAGCCAGTTAATATCGCAATTTGAACGTGATTTTCGTGGATATCGAATCGATCGAATCAGGAAAGGAGTGTTTTTAATTTGTTTCCTCTCCATGCTCATCAGGAGTCTTATCATGAATCGTCTTCAGGTTGCACAAATACCTGGAATAACTACTTTTGAGTCCCTGATCACTGAGTTAAGGCCAATACATGTTGTAAAGTCATATCAATCATCAGTATCACCGTCGCGATTATCCAGAAATCAGAAAGCGATAATCTCTTTTTATGGTGGAATCCCTCCGATGAAAGGAGATGGATGAGGGAAACCTATCTCCTTTTTTTTGAAATTAAAAGATTCACGTTCGAAGTATAGATCAGTCTTTGATCAGGGCTGGTTTGTGGTGACTACTATCTACGATTGTGGATGAAGAGATCTCTTCTTAAATAATCTTTCATTCTGCCTTCTTTGAGCAATAATATTAGAATTTTAACCCAAAGACTTACAGTTTAAAAAAATAGGTTGTTTATTTCTGGAACTCTTTGATCGGACTTGGTCCGAGTTCGCGAACCTTGGAAATAACGTCGGTCATGACCATACCCCATTTTGCACCCTCGGATGCAGAGACAAAGGTCATACGGAATCTCTTGTCATCAAGGCCGATGTTCTTCATCAGGGACTTGACCATGAACATCCTCTTCGCTGCCTTAAAGTTACCTTCAAGATAGTGGCAGTCACCAAAGTGACAGCCGGAGACGAGAACTCCGTCTGCTCCGTCAACAAATGCCTTCAGGATGAAGAGCATATCTACGCGGCCCGTGCACATGACACGGACTGCACGAACATCTGGCGGATACTGGATACGGGCACCACCAGCAAGGTCTGCTCCGGCATATGAACACCAGTTACAGATGATTGCCTGGATTTTTGGGTTCCATTCGTCAGACATGTTACTGGCCTCCCATAAGGTATGCATCAATCTGTGCTACGATCTGTGGGGTTGTGAAGTGCTGCATCTTGATTGCACCACCCGGACAGAATCCACCACAGGTACCACAGCCTTTACATTTTGCTTCGGTAACCTGCATGACAGTCCGTCCGTTCTTCTCGGTCAGTGCAAGAGCACTGTATGGACAGAGGTTGACACACATTCCACAGCCGGCACAAAGTTCATCCATACACTGGGCAAAGTAAGGCTCCAGTTCCACCTGGCCGACGTGGATTGGAATCGATGCTGCTGATGCGGCACCTTCAGCCTGTGCTACTGTATCTGGGATATCTTTTGGTCCCTGGCACACACCGGCAAGGAACACACCAGCGGTAGTGGTACCACAGGGGTTCAGTTTTGGGTGTGCTTCAAGCATCCAGCCATCTGCAGAGGCTGAAACACCGAACTTCTTTCTGAGTGGGTTTGCACCCTCGATTGGCTGGATAGCTGCTGCGAGCACCACGAGATCCAGTTCGAAGTCTGCCGGACGTCCGAGCAGGGTATCTTCAGCAAAGACATGCAGGTTCTTGGTTTCAGGATCCTCGAGAATGTTGGCGACACGTCCACGGATGAATTTACAGCCTTCGTTCTGGATACGGTAGTAGAACTCCTCGTATGCCTTACCAAAGGATCTGATATCCATGTAGAAGATGTAAGCCGTGCAGCCCTCGATCTTTTCCATGATCTGGTGGGCGTGTTTGAGTGAGTACATACAGCAGAACCGTGAACAGTAGGCTTTGGCAACGCCACCGGTATTATCACGGGAACCTGCACACAGAACGAACCCAACCGATTTCGGAGTTGCTCCGTCACTTGGGCGGACGAGGTGACCTCCGGTCGGACCGGATGCACAGATAAGCCGTTCAAACTCAAGAGAGTGAATGACGTTCTCGTGTCGCTTGTATCCCCACTCTTTCTTCTCTTCGATTGGGATGTAGTCATATCCGGTTGCAAGGATGACGGTTCCTACCTTAACGGTTCTGAACTCGTCTACCATGTCAAGGTCGATAGCCTTCTTGGTACCGCAGGCCTCAACACACAGACCACACTTGACACAGGCATTAAAGTCCACGGTGTAGATCAGTGGGACAACCTGTGGGTGGTTGATGTAGATTGCCTTGCGGGGTGCCATGCCGAATTCGAATGCATTTGGCTTGACAACCGGACAGACTGCAGTACAGTCACCACAACCATTGCAGCCTCCTCCAACAATGCCCTTGGCTGCTGCCTCGACCGGGGTCATGACACCACGGGCCTTCTTGCGGAGTGTTACATCGAAGTTTCCGATGTACCCCTCTACATTCTCAACTTCATGTAATGAGAGGAGCTCGATATTCGGGTGACGACCCGCATCGACCATCTTTGGTGCAAGAATACACTGTGAACAGTCAAGGGTTGGGAACGTCTTGTCGAGCTGGGACATACGGCCACCGATACTCTCGGCCTTCTCTACGAGATAGGTCTTGATACCGGCGCTTGCCAGATCGAGAGATGCCTGAATACCACCGACACCTCCACCAACGACCATTGCTGCCTTCTCGACAGGTACTGACTTTGGAACGAGGTCTTCAAGGTATTTTGCCTTGGCGACTGCCATCCGGACCTGGTCTTTTGCCTTGGCGGTTGCCTCATCATGCATCCCGTGCATGTGAACCCATGAGTTCTGCTCACGGATGTTTGCCATCTCGAAGCGGAACATGTTCACTCCACCTTCTTTGGTTGCGATCCTGAAGGTTGGTTCGTGAAGACGGGGTGAGCATGCTGCTACGACAATCCCTGTCAGTTTGTGTTCAGCAATGGCTTCCTTGATCATGTTCTGACCAGGGGTGGAACACATGTACTGATAGTCAGCAGCGAAGGCGACATTGGGGAGTGTCTTGGCGTATTCTGCTACAGCCTTGACGTCAAGGGAACCGGCAATGTTGGTTCCGCAGTGACAGACGAAGACACCGATTTTTGCTTCTGTATTTTCTGCCATGTCATTGCCTCCTTAAAGCACCTTCTGGAGGAAGGGAGTACAGTCGACTGCATGCAGATCAAGGGCAAGATCCTGCGGGCTCATGCCCTGTGCAAGTCCGAGCAGTTCATTGAAGTGCAGAACTGGGATGTTGTACACATCACCGAACTTCTCTTTGATCTCGATCTGACCACGGTCAAACTGGAGCTGACAGAATGGACAGAGTTCAGTAATTGCATCGGCACCGACCTCTGATATGTTGATCAGCTTCTCGTTGGTGATGTCGAGGGCGTGAACGATATCATATCCACGGACACCGCCACCAGCACCACAGCACTGCATCTTATTACGGTACTGTACTGGTTCTGCACCGACTGCTGCGACGAGTTCTTCAAACCACATCGGGTTCTCGGTGTCACCAAAGTGACGATCCTTCTGTGGTTTCATTAAGTGGCAGCCGTAGTGGCAGGCGACCTTGGCACCGGTCATCGGAGTGGTTACAGAGTCACGAATCTTCTGTATGCCGCAAATTTTGGGATCGTAATAGAGTTCGGCAAGATGGAATACATCGATGGTTCCCTTGTATTCCATGTCGATCTCTTTTAAAACCTCGTTGACCTGGGAACGGAGTTCATCGTTGTGCTTGAGAATGTGGTTGACTTCCCAGATCGACTTGTAACAACCGTTACAGATAAGGGCGATGTCCTTCTTCATCTGCTCAGCAAGAACAAGGTTCCGTGCTGCCATGGCGTACCAGACGGTAAGATCGATGGAACCGAATGCACCGGGGGCCGGACAACAGCTGGCTCCTTCCAGAGGCAGCAGTTTGATACCGACCTTTTCACTGGTCTTGATTGAAGATGCTTCACAACCAGGGTACCGGTTTGGTGCGATACATCCGAGGAAGAATGCGTATTCGTGCATGATTACTCCCCCTTGATGATACGGTCAGCGTTCTCTTTCAATCCAAAGTGGTCCAGAATTTTCTGGATACCCTTGATGTATTCTGGGTACATGTGTGTTGTAGGTGGGTCAGCAGTCAGACCGAGCCTCTTTCTGGCTGCCCTGTTCACATCATTGTTCGGAACGCCGTGGCCGGAGTTATAAATTAACTGAACGGTCTGGAGGAAGTTGCGTGGAACAATATCCTTCTTGAATGCAAGGTTCCTCATTGCCATGATGACATCAGTTGGTGCAATGTCACGTGGGCACCGGTCAGTGCATGAATAACAGGTTGTACAGAGCCAGAGATCCGGGTCTGTAAGTGCTTCATTCTCTAGTCCGAGCACGTTCCGGCGCATGAACAGGCGAATCCGGTAGGTGCTGCGGGGTGCAGACGGGCATGACCCGGTGCAGGTACCGCACTGATAGCACATATTTGCAATCGTGCGGCTTGTCTTTATTACATCCTTGGTGAACTGGGGATTAGACTGACTGATATGATATCTCTGGTCAGCTAATTTCTTGTTCAGTTCAGGGTTGTCGTAACTTTTTGCAGCCATATCAATCCTCTATTACTGACTGATCGCCTTCAGTTCGACCGATCCTGCACCGCTGGCCTTCTCCCGTACCATGGATGTTCTGGCAGTGCAGAGTTTGGCCTTGATCTTCTTGAACAGGTCAGTCTCTTTGCCTTTGATTCTTACCGAGTCACGCCTGAGATATATGATATCCTCTCCCGGACAAGCGTTGACACAGGCACCACAGAGGATGCATAAATCTTTGTTGACTGCAATGTTTGCCTCGATCTTGCCGTGCATCTCCTTTGCAGGCAGCGGGGTAGGCATATAAATAGCATTTGCAGGACAAACATCGACACAGGTTGAACAACCTCCCGGACACTTTTCAGGGTGGAAGGTAATCTCGCCTTCAAAAATCTTGTTGACGGTAATTGCTTCGGTCGGACAGTTGATAGCACACCAGCGGCATGTGCAGCATTCCTCATCGATAATGCTGACTTTTCCAAGCTTTTTCTTACCGACAACCTCACGGGTCACCTTGATGGCCTCGCTGGGACATGCTTCTGCACAGACATTACACCCGTCACAGAAATCTGAATCCCATAAGACCTGGCCCTGAACCTTTCCTATTTCCGGGGTGTAGGGCTTGTGCTCAACGGTGATAGCCTCACAGAGGTTACCACAAATGCCACACTTGGTGCACTTGTCGTCATCAACCACAAAATTGATCTTTAGTTCTACGGCCTGACCCTTTGCGAGACCTTCGAAATCCTCGCCTTCAAAGAGTGGAACATCGCGATCGATTGCATCACGGGGGCAGACATCCTGACAGATGTTGCACCTGACACACTTCTCTTCATCGATGTTTGTGCCTTTATCGTAGGTTGGGAACCCATCTTTTTCGAGAATTGGGAGCCGTTCCTCTCCATTGACTTTCAGGGAAAGAGCTGTGAAGGGACACATGATGACACAGACGCCACAATATGAGCATTTTGTCTCATCAATGTGGACACTGGCTGCATCACATACCAGGCCACGCTGGACGCCTCCCACAGCTCCTACAGCGATTGCTTCCTCAGGACATACCTCTCGGCAGATACCGCAACCAGTGCAGATATCGTTGTCGAGGACCAGGTTGTTTACCTGCTGAAGAAGTCGCTGCTCCATGATTACCCGGGATCCATCATTGGATTTCGAGTACTTCGGAAACAGTGTTGACATTAAGATACCTCGTTGTGTTCACGAAATCGGTTCCTGAACTAATATACCCAAACAGGACAATCCTCAGACGAAAGCCTTCTGAGGCGGCTGTCCTGACAGCTGAATCACATCGTACGGGCATGCATCAACGCAAATCCCACATCCGGCACAGAGTTCATGATTCACATCAAGAATGACTGCATCGCCGTTTATGACTTTATAAATTTTGTCAGTTGTAGCAGGATTTATGGTGCTGAGTTCCAGTGCATTAACTGGACATGCCACCACACAATTGTTACAGCCGGTACATCGCTCCATGTTCACATGTACTGCAAATGCCATATCTACGCACCAGCCTGATCGATTGAAAATCGACTGCACAAAGGTTGTAGGAAAATGTAGATAAATGTATTGAATTAAATCGGCATTTTCTTCTATATCTCGCCGAAAATGTAAATCTCTCTTTTTTTATTTGACTATGATGACAATTATAATCAATTATACACTTGAATATATCGATCATGATCGTTCGTGATAAATAGTAATTCGATGGATCCCTTAATTCAAGTACAGAATGGTCAATACCAAATTTTAATAAAAAAATGTGGCTATTTATGAATAAAGTAAATTATTCACTCCTTATTTAGAAAAATATGCAATTTTAATCGTCATATTATACTTTCGTACAAAAATACGTCGATTAATTCTTTGAGTCATTCTAATTTAGGTAAAAACCGCGTTTATTTCTCCTATGCGTGCCATTTTAGAGGTAAGATTCTATTTTAGGGCTCATATCATCAGTTTTGTGCTTTGAAATAATAATCCGTTCAACACTGTCCCCTCTTCGTGCCGCATCATGATCTACACCCCCTGCAGGTTTTATGTAAAAAAGAAAAATTAGCGAGGGTATCATCCACCATTAATCATCAAGGCCATCAGAATCTGGATGATCAGATAGCCTCTTCAGTCGATGATGTGAACCAAACAGATGGAATATATATTGGTGGACTAAATCCGGTATCTTGTTCAGGGATTGTGAACCCTGTATAGAATTCTGGGTTTTCTCTTAAATCTCTGGTTTGATCTCTTGCTCTATGGCTGGTTCTGTGTTGCAATCGGGCTGGTGAAATATTTCAGGGTTCTTCATGAGATGAAGCCTGATAATCCCGTTGCAGGAACTGCAGACATAATATTCTTCCTTCCAGCAGTCAGGGCATGCCCATCTGCCACAGATGACACACTGCCTGAGCGATGAGACAGGCACTGCTCCATGGCAGAGATCACAGGTGTACCGGGAAAATGATTCGATATCCCGTACCGGTGGTTCGCCTTGTTTACGGATCTCACCGATCGAGGATCTAAGCAGGGAGTAAAAACTCCCGGCCTGATCACTTCCGGGCTGGTTTTTCTGCTGCCAGGGAATCTTCCAGGGCATTCAGCCGACCTTCGAGTTCATCCAGGGTGGACTTCATCTCATTCTCAAATTTCTTCAGGGTTACTATCCGCTCTTCATCCTGATCAAGTGCCAGGTTCCTCTCGTCCTTGAACCGGGAGAGAACGGGTCTTCTGACTAATGACCACTCCTCAACATACCGCTCAAACTTCCGGTCAAGGTACTCGTCAACTCTGCTCTCAACCGGACGCCGGAACGAAATTTTGCCCTCCGCTCCCCTGAAGAAGAAATATGCAAGACAGATGATCACCAATGCCAGGACCACGATAAGTAAAATCTCAATGATCGTCATTTCTGTCTCTCCTTGAGCAACCTTACCCGGGTCTCTAGATTACCAAGACGTGATGCCGTATCACGCTCAAATGATTTCAGCCCTGCAAGTTCATCCTGCACCCGGTGAAAACGCTGTGTGATATCGGTCAGATCTCCCCGGGTAGCCAGTTGCCATTCCTCGATGATCTGGTTCATCCTGCGGTCGAGATAGCCGGACAGGTAATTATCAAGATTCATGTTCCCGTCTCCAACTCTTCGATTGCAACCCTCAGTTCTGCTGTTCGCTTCTCAAGCCCGGTCTTCTCCACCATCAACCGACTCACTTCGTAGGAGAGGAACTCAAGCTTCAGTTTTATATGGCGGAGATCATCATCGGTTACCAGACCCCACTCCTCGATGATCGCTTCAGAGTTCCGGTCAAAGAATGAATCAAGTTGTTTATCAAAGGTTGGAATCGAATTAACGAACGAACCTGACATGGATCCAAGGTCCTGCCAGTAGTTCCTTGTTCTGTCAAATGTCTGGTACATATCCATCACAAAATTTTCTTCTCTTCGTCCTTAATCTTCGTCAGCATCCGGTCGAGTTTTTCTGCTTTGATCATGCTCTCCAACTTCTTGATCCTACCCTCAACAAGTTTCTGCTTCACAAAGATGTCAGATTCCAGTGACACATTGATGTCCTCAAGTTCCCGCATGGATGTGAGTTTGTCCTCGCCGAGTCTGAGCATTGAGGGCCCCTGGGAGCTGGTGTCCTGTTTGAGGATGCTCAGTTTTTCACGTTCAAGTTCAAGTTCGAGCTTCCGGTTATTGGTTCTCATCAGTCTGATCTCCCTGACAATGA
Source organism: Methanospirillum sp. (assembly GCF_028679455.1). GTDB lineage: Archaea > Halobacteriota > Methanomicrobia > Methanomicrobiales > Methanospirillaceae > Methanospirillum. The sequence goes on from NZ_JAJRBM010000395.1 coordinate 8,533, forward strand.
GAAAGATGAAGACCACGACCCCGAAGATGATGGCTATGCCGATCAGCCCGTCATTCGTAAAGGTGATATCCACGGCTATCCCTCAAGTATTTTTGTCATGTATTCAAGACCCCGGTCACTTCCTGCAAGATAGACACGGTCACCAGAACCAAGTATGGTATCACTCTTTGGGATGACCAGGGTATTATCAGCCCGCTGGATGGCAATGACTGATACATCGGGAGGAATTGTAAGATTCTGAATGCTTCTTCCTGTAGAGGTAGCAGTCTTCGCCGTTGCTACATGCTTATCCCCTTCGGTCTCAAGGAGCATCTTTTTGAGTTGTGATGCATTATCAGGGCTGAGTTGTTTCAGTCCCGCCTCTACCTGGGCATTGAATCGTGCGGTGGGAACCAGATCCTTGATCCGTGCTGCCGTCTCCCGCCCTGCTTCTCCGATCTTCTCTCCCAGGGGGGCAACCTCTTCAGCAATCTTTGCAGATACCTCTCGTGCTTTTCCCTGTATTTCCTGGGCTGCCTGGGTGGTTCCTTCCCGTATCCCTATGGTTTTTTCAGAAAGGGTATCTCCTATTTCTTTTGCTCCCTTGCTAATCTTCCCAGCCAGTTCCTCTGCTGCATCCTTAACCTGTTCACTTACCGGTATCTTTCTCCTGACCTTCACATCAATGCCGTCAGTGATTCCGAGTTTTTTCAGATCATCCTGACTGATTCGGATCTGACCCTGTTCAACAAGTGAATCTGCAAATACCGTTAAGGTGAGTGAAGCACCATCGGGAGTTACAACCTCGACCTCGGTTTTATCTTCAATGCCGATTGCGGATAGCAGGCTGTTGTGTACCCGTGCTCTGCCGTTTCCAGGCATTGCACGTTGAATTGCCCGCAGGGTTACTTCCTCCATACTGCATACAAGGCATCCGTGACATATAAGATTTATGGACTGTCCCGATTATTAGCAAACAATTCTGCTATTTTTCTGCTAGTGGTAAATCTCCTGAATCATGCGTCTATGCTGATGCTAAAGATAATACCTCGATGGTTTCAGTTACTGACTGGGTCCTTTTGTGGGTTTTCTGGAAGTGAGCATACGGGGTTGGTCGATCCTGCACAGTTCCAGTCGGCAAGGACGAGTTCAAGGGAGGTGGTCTGGGTCACCTCCTCGCCGATCATTTTTTCGACTCCTGATATTCGGAGCATCCGTCTGACCTGCCATGTTGCCTCTGCTATTCTGATACTGATTCCAATTGCAACTAAGTTCTGGGAAAGATCCACGATCATATCTGACGCTGATACATCGAGGATAGGAGACGAACTCATATCAAGGATGACCAGTTTGATCTCCGGGTCATCAGCAACCAGTTCTTCGATCCGATCCTTGACGATCTCGGCATTGGCAAAGATGAGTGGTGCATCAACCCTGATGATCAGCACTCCGGGGATTGCTTCATTCTCCGGATGCCGGATCCGGTCTGCGTACTGCCTGGTGTCAGGCACTCTTCCCAGGATTGCGATCCGTGGTGAGGTTACCCGGTACAGGATATCCAGGATGGAAAGGATCACTCCGATGAAGACTCCCGAGAGGATCCCAAATAATAGAACTCCGATGCAGGTTGCCATCGCGATCCCAAACTCATCCCTGCTTATCCTTGCAATCCTGACAAGCCCATTTACATCAACCAGCCTGATGACTGCAACCAGAATAAGGCTCCCGATGATGGCTTCAGGCATATTGGTAAAAAGCCCGGTCAGGAACAATGCAACAATTGCGGTGAGTACAGCGGCAATTACCCCGGTCATCTGGGTCGCTGCACCGTTGATCTCGTTCAATGCAGTCCGGGAGAAACTACCGGCAACAGGAAACCCCTGAAAGAGACCCGTTGCGATACTGGTTGCTCCGAGAGCGAAGAGTTCCTGGTTTGCATCGACCTTGTATCGGTATTTTCTTGCAAGCGAGGTCCCGATGCTCATATTCTCTACATAAGAGAGCAAAAAAATTGCAAATGCCAGGGGAAAGAGGATCTGAAAATCAGTAAATGAGAGTTCCGGAATGACCAGTCCAGGGAGTCCTGCAGGAATCGTTCCTACGACCTGGATGCCTCGAGCAGCAAGATCAGTATATGACATCAGGAGGATTGATACTATCACCACAATCAGTGCTGCCGGGAGTTTACGGCATCGTTTCTCTGCACAAATCAGGAAGAGCACCGCCCCGGCTCCCAAGATCAACGTAGGGATGTTTGTAGTTGTGAGGTTGCTGAGCAGGTAGATCAATTGGGTGAAAAAATCTCCTTGTATCGAATGAATACCAAATATCTTGAACAACTGCCCACAGATGATTACAAGCCCGACTCCTGCAAGAAATCCTTTAAGTACAGTCTCTGATATCAGGTTGACAATAAAACCGAGTCGAAGGAGCCGGGCAAGCACCGCAAAGCTGCCTGCCATCAGGGCAGTCAATGCAGCGAGTGACGCATACCGGGCGATATCAATTCCTGATAATATCCCAAGCATCGCAGCGGTCAGGATTGCTTCTGATGAACTGGGTCCGATGTTCATCTCCCGGATCGTTCCAAAGAGGCAGTATACGAGGGGTGCGACGATCCCTGCGTACAATCCATATTCTGGTGGCAGTCCTGCCAACTGGGCATACGCCATCAGTTCAGGGATGGCAAAAGCGGTAAGGGTAATTCCGGCTATCAGATCAACACGAAAGAGTTTTTTCGTATAGGCAGGGAGCCATCCTGCTATCGGGATAGTGGATGCCAGTTCCTCCCGCATGAAATTTACAGGTGGATGGATTCTCTGCATACCAAAGATTACCTATACCATCAGAACCTTTAGACATTTGAGTCTACGCAGGAGTCCGGGTTATGAAATCTGAGCATCAGTTACATGCCGCAAAGACCAGCCTTGCGATGGCATACCGGCATCTTGAGGCCGGGTTTTCCCCTAGCACGGTCCTGTTTGCATGGCAGGGAGCACGGGAAGCAGTGAGGGGGGTATATACTGCAAGAACAGGTAGGATTCCCAGTGATGGTCTTTCAATTCTGGAAATGATACGGCAGTCCGGCTGCCAGGAGTTTCCTATACCGGTAGAACTCATTCTGCTTCTTGAGGATCTCGGGCCGCGTTGTGCATACCCTGACTCATTGATTGCCCTGATTGAAGAGATACCCTTGGATCGGGCGGAGCGAGTTGTAAAGGCCTGTGATACGATTGTAGCCTGGGCAACGGAAGATTCCCGACGTGATGAGAATGAGGATGATACTACCCTCACCTGATAATATGGGGCATGTTCATTGAAGTTGAATGAAATAAACTGAATCCGATAGACTGTTTTACCCTCTTTTTAACATTTCTATGAATCTGAATTGATCAGATGTATCCGTTCGTGCCTGGATTGTACCGAAATTCTTGTATCATGAATCATATGTCCTAATCTGTTCATACAATCCATGCCAGTCTATGGGAATCGGCATGGTTAATCATCTTCAGAGGAAATAACTGGAGATGAATGAGTTCTGGCGCAAGACCGTCCATATGGTTTTTGGCCTGCTTATCACACTTCTCATCTGGTATGCCCCCCGGGAGACCACCCTCATGTTACTTGGTGCAGGGTTGCTTGGTGGTCTGTGGTTTATCGATCTCGCGATACGAAATATTCAGGTTCCCGTTATCTCCCAACTTCTCTTTCATCTTGAACGACCGGGTGTTTTTCCCGGTAAAGGTGCATTTTTCTTTGTATTCTCAGCTCTTGTGACCCTGATCCTCTTCCCTTCCCAAATTGCAGCTCAGGGTATATTCATCCTATCAGTTCTGGATGGGATGGCGACTATCTTCGGTCTTCGGTACGGGCGAATCAGGATCATCAACCATAAATCCATCGAGGGCACTGGTGGAGCAATACTCGTCACCTTCGCCTGCCTGCTTTTTATCATGAATCCGGTCCATGCGGCAATTCTCTCAATTGTTGCGGGACTCGTCGAGTTGGCAAGCCCCATCGACGATAACCTGCTCATACCGCTGGTAGTCGATCTGCTCCTGATGGGTCTGTCATGGTAAGTTTTAGGATCAGGTTATGACCTCTGTTGTGTGCGGAGGAGGGTCAGCAGGCTCCCGATGATCTCTATTGGTCGCGGTGGGTTTCCCGGGATCTTCAGGTCAACCGGGATCACCGCTTCAACCCCCCCCAGTACCGCATACGAGCCCTTCCAGATCCCGCCGGTACAAGCATCATCTCCGACTGCGATCACAATCTTTGGATTTGGAGTTGCCTCGTAAGTCTTTATGAGTGCATCTGCCATGGCCCGGGTCACTGCCCCGGTAACCATCAGAGCATCGGCATGGCGGGGTGATGCAACAAAGGTTATTCCGAACCGCTCAACATCATAGTATGCCGAGGAGAGGTTCCCGAGTTCTATCTCTGCTGCATTGTCACTCCCGCAGTCAACCTCGCGAATGGCAAAACTTTTGTCGAAAATCCTGGTTATTTCCTGCTGAAGATCCTTCCCTAGTCTCTGAATCTCCAGCTCTTCTCCCCCATCTTGACCAATGCTGTGTGTAGTATCAATGCAGAGTGGTTTTTTGAAGAGGTTTATTACTGTCTCAATCATAGCCTCACAGATCCGTTCCTGCATATGAAAGGTTCAAACTCTTGTTGATCACCGGGAAATCAGCAACGATGTTCCCGATAACCGCACGTTCAATCGCGTACCAGTTGCAGAACGAAGCGGTCCTGACTTTGTACCGGTGGATGACTCCGTTTTTGATATACACCCAATGTAGCGCCATACCCCGTGGCGATTCCGTGGCGACCAGGGCAAACCCGTCATGCATCTGAACCGGTACAATTGCTGGTCCGTCAGGGGTGAATACCAGCAGTTCCTGGATATAACGAAGCGATGCACGGATCTCCTGGTATTTGAGCGAGAACCGTGCCATCACATCACCTCCCTGTTCACAGACCTGTCCCGGTACCCGTTCCTGGTATATTCCGTAAGGATGATCGATACGGGTGTCAGCAAACGAACCTGATGCCCGGGCAACCGGACCCGATAGGGCAAGTGATCTGATCAGTTCAGGCTGAACCACCCCGGTGGTTGCAAACCGGTCTATCACCGAAGGGATGGAAAGAACCCAGGTTGCGATCTCATCAAGTTCATGTTCGATCCCACCGGCCGTTTTGAAGAGGTGATCCAGGGACTCTCTGGTTATCCGCTCTGATATTCCCCCTGGACAGATGCTCCCTTTCAGGAATCGTGATCCGCAGATCCGGTCTGCTTCCTGTTGCAGTCGTTCGCGAAGGACCATCAGTCTGCTTGCAGATACCGGATGAGCGATGTCGGTGACCATACCTGCAAGATCAGAGAGGAGTGAGTATGCCCGTTCCAGTTCCAGGATCACTCCCCTCAGGTGTTCGGCACGGGGAGAGATTTGAGTGCCGCTGATCTGCTCGAGTGCCATGCTGAGTCCGCATGCGTTTCCTGCCGATTCGTCACCTGATATCGACTCTGCAATCCTGACTCCATCATCTGGAGATCTTCCTTCTGCCAGTTTTTCCACACCCCGGTGCAGGAAACCGAGTCTGATCTCAAGGTTTACAATCGTCTCACCGATGACGCTGAACCGGAAATGTCCAGGTTCAATGATCCCGGCATGAACCGGTCCGACCGGAACCTGGAAGACAGCCGACCCTTCGATGCTCCTGAACTCATAGGGTTTGCCGGGTTTATCGAAGGTATCCTGAACCGGAGCAGTATTTGGGATCGAACGACGGAGCGGGTGAAATCCGGGTGGGTATGCTTCATGGAGAAAGAGCCTTCTCGTATCAAACGATCCGGTGAACGAAACCCCGAATCCGTCTGCAATCTCCCGTTCAAAGAGGGATGCAATCGGAAAAATTCCGGCTACCGACTGGTGTATCGCTCCGCGTCCCTCGGGAATAAGCACCACGAATCCGGGTGACCCCGGCTCTTCAAAAACATACAACAGGCTGCAGCCAGGTAAATCTTCAAAATCTTCAACCCCGAAGAATAGGATCAGGTTTTTTCCTTCCCCTTTCATGGCCCTGATTACTGGAACCGGGTCATGGAGGGGCAAACGGTAATACCGGGCTGTCTGATCTTCTTTGAATAGCCATGACTCCCTAAGTGAAAGGGTCATTCCTGACTGGGAGTCTTCAGTAATAACTCCGATGTTATTACCCGAAATCCGGTTCATAATCCAACTCCTGAAATCCCGATATCATGCACAGCAGCGGTGAGAAATGCCTCTTCGCCGGGGAGCATCAGCAGACCCATCAGTACCGAGAGGGCCATCAGGAACACAACCGGGGCTTTCATCCAGACCGGCACGATATACTGCTCGGGAGCCTCACCAGCTGCAAACGTTTCGCCCATGATGGCGATCAGGAACCTGAATATGGCAGCACCTGCCAGTGCAAAGAGCAGTAGCGTGATGAGCGGGATATAGAGTGAGAGTTTTCCTGCTTCGAGCAGAATTCCGAACTTGGAAAGGAAGAGGGGGAAGAGCGGAGTTCCGATAATCGCTACAGACCCGATGATAAACGCTGCTGCTGCAAATGGCTGCATGCGGAAGAGATCTGCGATATGATCCTCGCCACCGGCAGTATGTGACTTATACTGGCGGTGTAGTATGCCGGCAGAGAAGAAAAGACCTGACTTCACCACCGAGTGTCCTATTATATGATAGAGCATCCAGAAGAGTGCGACTGGGGTTCCGACTCCAGAAGCGAGCAGGAGAAATCCCATGTTCTCAATCGATGAGAATGCAATCATCCTTTTCGTTCCCTTCTGTCTGAGCATGGAGAAGCAGGCGACTGACATGGTTAGCATTCCGAAAAGGATCAGAATCAGGGATATCTGGGATGCGATAGAGGTCTGGTGCACAATCCCGGTCATCCGCAGAATTCCGTACATCCCGACATTAAGCACTACTCCGGAAAGGACTGCACTGACCGCTGAGGGTGCCTTTGCATGAGCTTCAGGGAGCCAGGTGTGCAGGGGAACAATCCCTGATTTTGCGGCAAATCCTATGAAAAAGAAGATACAGGCGATGGCGAGCATCCCGCTGTCCCTGGATGAAGCTACTGCCAGGATCGCCTGCCAGTCAAGGCTTCCGGTTCCGTCAGGCTGGCGCATCAGTTCAAACAGGAAGATTACTCCGATGAACGAGAAGAGCATCGAGGTAGAGCAGACAAAGATGTACTTGAGTGAGGCATCGATGTTCTCTTTAACTGCAAGGATGGCAACAAGTACTGCTGAGAATACCGTGGTAAGTTCAGCAAATATCCAGAACTGTGCCACATTGGGTGCATAGAATGCCATCGTGGTGACAAAGAGAAGAAGTGAGAACCCGATATAGAAGATTCGCAGGCTTCGCCGGTTGAGATCCCCGGTCATGACCAGCCCCTCGATGTACCCGACTGCATAGATGCTGGCACAGGTGAAGATCACCCCGGTTATGAGCATCATCAGGAGGTTCAGATGATCGACCATGAAGAGCGGCGAGCCTGAACTCCATTCATCCGGACGTGCAATGATCAGAATCGTGATAAGTAGTGTTCCTGCCGAGTGGAGGACTCCGAGGAGGCTCATCGGCCGGTGTGAGTGCTGGACTCCCTGAAGCAGGAGGATCAGGACGGTGAGCACCGGGTACAGCAGTAAGATCATGCATTCACCTCCTCTTCAGACCAGAGATGAAACTCTTTCAGCCGGTTCATATATGCATCAATGCTTGAGTCCATGCCCACGGTGAGGATCGTGGTCAGGAGCACGAGGATAATCAGGTCTACCATGATCACAAACTCGGTAATGAAGGGCAGTTCGGTTACAAACAATCCGAAAAGGAGTACCCCGTTTTCCATCGAGAGATATCCGATGACTTTGGTAATCGCGAGCTGGCGTGAGAATATGGCAATAAGCCCCATAAGCATCAGTGATACCCCGATAACCGAACCGAGGAAGAAGAGACTGTTCCTGGTGAAGAGATCATGGAGAACCTGCAGAAAGCAGAGGTATACCAGCAGGATGAGCAGGATACTGACCATAAGGGCACTTGCCGGTTGGAGGTAATGGAAATGGAGATCCTGCTGGATCCTGATTCGCTGCTGAATGATCCTGATGAACCAGGGAATCCCGATAACCTTTGAGGCCAGGGTTAAAATCGCGATGAATATCAGGATACTCTTCTGTTCCAGTACCCCGATCAGAAGAGCGATGGCTACCAGGATCAGGGACTGGAGGGCATAGGTCCTGACCAGTGACGAGAGATTTCTGGTCGAGAGCAGACATGCAGCTGATATCAGGACCAGGATGAGGCAGATCCTGAGCAGGGATACTGCCACCTCATTCGTGATCATAACATCACCTCGCTGAAGATGGTCAACACCGAGAAGAAGAATGCCATCATGAAGAGGTTAGGCACTCTGAAGAACCGCATCTTGGCAAACGATGACTCCACAATCCCGATTACGATCGAGAGGGCGGTACCCTTGAGCAGGAAGAGGACGGTGGCAAGAGCCAGTCCGAGAACTGATACCTCCTGCACGATCCCAAAGGGTATGAGCATATTTATCAGGAGTGTCATCAGCAGGGTCTGTTTTACCGCATGGGAGAGCTCAAAGAGTGCCAGGTTTCTTCCAGAGGTATCAAGGAGCATCCCTTCATGAATCATGGTGAGTTCAAGATGGGTCTCGGGATTATCCACCGGAATTCTGCCGGTCTCGACGATGATCAGGATGAAGAGTGAGACCGAGAGGAGGAGAATGGTCGGACTCATTCCGGGAATGATCGTGGTTGCATGCCTGAACATCTCAGGTATGGCGAGGGTACCTGCAACATATGCCATCGCCGCGAAGACCACAACCGTTGTCGGTTCAATCACGGCTGAGAGGCTCATCTCCCGTGAACTGCCCATGCCCCCAAAGGTGCTGCCTGCATCTAACCCGAGCAGAGCCAGTAGGAATCTGGTGAAGGCGAGAAGATACAAGAATACAATGATGTTCCCTTCAGCCACTGTTATTTCCGGAATCCAGATGACCGGAACCAGCAATGCTGCGACCAGGAGGATGGCAAGTGTGGCATACGGGGCGATACGGGAGATGAAACTTGCATAGTCTGAGTAAACCACCTCTTTTCTGAAGAGCTTGGCAATCGTGTAATATCCCTGTAAGAGGGGGGGTCCTTCCCTCCGTTGGGCCCGGGCCTTGACCTTTTTGACTACGGTCATATAGAAAGGCGAGATCAGGAGTACGACTCCCAGGTTGAGCAGCCCCGCCAGAACCGGAGTGATACTCATGCGATCCACCCCATGATCCCGATAAGTATGACCACAACAACAAAGACGTACAGGACGTAACTATCCACCTGACCGTTCTGAAGCCGTGCAACCACTGCCCCGTATAAATCGATATGGCGTGCAAGCGGGAGATAGAGATATTCCTCAAAGAACTTAATCAGTTCAATTCTGGCGGTTCCGGTTCTGACAAAACAGTGTTCGGGGTCCTGATACTCTTTTGATAACGAGACCCTCGTCCGGTACAGGGGAGTGAAGATCCTGACCACCGGCTCGGTGAACCCTGATCCGGTGTATTCCA
>NZ_JAJRBM010000396.1 GCF_028679455.1 Methanospirillum sp.
GCAAGGGGATGATCTACCCCGACCTCATTATCGCGATATGCTCCTATCACGAGAAAAGACCTGATTCCAGGACTGTTCATCAAGGTATCCAGGAGTTCAAGAGATCCCGTGTCTACCCATTGGAGGTCATCGAGAAAAACAACAAGGGGATGTTCAGGACTCGCAACACTGGTAATAAACCGCTGAAACACGTAGTTAAACCGGTTACTCGCTTCCCGGCCTCCGAGTTCAGGAACTGGAGGTTGTGTTCCGATCACGTGTTCAAGGTCAGGAATCAGGTTGGTGAGGACGTTTCCAATCGTTCCCACCGCATCCTGGATTCTCTCAGATAAGTCCTTGAGATCTTCATCGTTCATCATCAAAAACTGATAAACCAGTGCGGTGAGGGCAGAGATCCAACCAGCATACGGACTATTCTTCAGGAACTGATCATACTTTCCCTCTACATAGAACCCGCCAAAACCAAAGACTACTGGCTTGATCTCGTTCACCAGCGTGGTTTTTCCAACGCCCGAGTACCCGTTCACCAACAGGAGTTCTGACTCTCCTGTTCTGACCTTGGCAAAGATACCCTGCACCTGATCCTGTTCAAGGTCTCTTCCATACAACTTTTTGGGAAACCGAAGCTCCCCCGAGTAGTCATGTACTCCAACCTGAAAGTGATCGATACGCCCAGAAGCTTTGAGATTATCATGACACCGGGTAAGATCGTAGAGTAATCCATATGCAGTCTGGTACCGGGCATCAGGATCTTTCTCGAGGAGATGCATGAGAATATCTGATATCTGGGCTGAAATTTCAGGATTAAGATCAGAGAGCGGAGGTGGTGATCTGGCGAGGTGGCTGTGAATCAGTTCAAGCGGTTCAGAACTTTTAAACGGGAGTTTTCCGGTCAAAAGGTGATAGAACGTGACTCCGAGGGCATATAGATCAGCTCGTGTATCATACCCACGGTTCATTCTCCCGGTCTGTTCGGGAGCGATATGGCTGAGTGAACCCTGAGGAAATGCAGGATCTGCGAACCGTGAGGTGACATATCGTTCTGCCATCCCCAGATCAATGATGATAACATGACCTGATGCTGATTCAAGGAGAAGATTCTCACCGGTCAGGTTCTTATGCATATAACCCATATCATGAAGCCGTACAACCGATTCGGCAGTCTCGATCGCAACCTTAAGAAAATTCTCATTGGTTCTGGGTGTATTTTCAAAATAGGAGGACAACGGCTCTCCCTCAATATATTCGAGGATGAGCGCGTCCTGACCGTTGATGACCTTTTGAGTTATTGCTTTTCTGACTTTTTCTGAAGAGATCTCCTGAGTTATACGGTATTCTTCAGAGAGAGTTTGCTTTGCTGCAGGAGGAGAAGATCCATTCAGGAGTTTGTAGAGGTATCGTTCTTTGCAGTCGTAGCCTTCATGCAGATATATGCAGGTCTCTTTTCCCTCATGTATCAGAATATCCTCCGCTTTTTTCACATGCAGAACCTCATCCACCGTATGCAGATACGTCACGATATATGGGTTATGGGATAAAAAAGAAACGCTGAAACCAGGTGATATTATAAGGATATATATTAAAAACTCGATATGATAGTTCTGATTAGGCTGCCAACAAGAGGATTATAATTACTCAATAATCCGACGAGAATTGAAAAATAGTTGCATCACTGAGATATTCTTACAGAACACAGGGGGTATACAAAATAAATTGAAGAATATGACAATGCGGCATGGTTCAGTCATATCAACCCACCAATATAGGAAGGGCCTGTATACGTGAAAAATTTGGGATACCGGTTTATCCATTCAATCGGGACATGGAATCTTCGATCCTGGTAGCAATCACCGAGAGATCGCTAATTATTGTGGAGATCTGATTTAATGCAGCTGACGATTCTTCAGATGCTGAAGCAGAGGATATCGCTTCTTTGGCAGTCTCAACAGACATATTTTTCACTTCTGAAACACTTGCGGTTATCTCTTCAACCGCAGCAGCTTCCTCTTCTGAAAGACCTGCAATTTCGGTCATGTTATTCGAAATTTCCTCAACCTGCTCAGCAATAGAATTGAAATACTGGATCGTTTCAGTTATGGCGGTTGAACCTTTAGACACTTCATCGGTTGCCTGGTTCATGGCTTTTCCAGCTCGCAGCGACTTACTTTGCAGGGAGTTGATTATTTTTGCAATACTTTCCGTAGACCCTTGTGATTCCTGTGCCAGCGTCTTGACTTCATCAGCAACAACCGCAAATCCCCTTCCTGCATCACCGGCACGTGCTGCCTCAATTGCAGCATTTAATGCCAAAAGGTTGGTCTGGTCAGCAATTCCACCTATTATTTCAACAATTTTTCCAATCTCCTTCATCTGATCATTAATATCAGAAATAATTACTCCAACATCACTCACTGCGGTGTTGATTGCATGAATGCCGTCCTCTGCAACAACTGCCTTTTTGACACCAGCTGTTGAAGTAGCATTTGCCCCCTGAGTAAGCCGGCTTACCGCATCCACCTTGGTAGCAACCGTGGTAACCGATGAACTCAGTTCCTCCATTGCCACCAGTACCTGCTCCACTGCCTGAACACTGGTATCAGCATTTGCACTGACAATGCTGGAACTTTGAGCAATTGAGGCAGATCCGGCAGTTACTTCCTGAACACTCGCTGCTGCTTCCTGAGATGAAGCGGTCAGCGTAGCCACTTGTTCAGATACATCTGTTATCGCAAGCGAGAGCTCAAAGCCAATGGTATTAAGCCCCTGTTTGAGAGCAATCAGGTCTCCGTTGGTCATCACATCTTCATCAAATCGCGCAGAAAATTTCGCATGTGAGAAAAGCTCTGCAACCCGGAGTGCCTCATTGAGAGGAATAGTAATTGCATCAAGCATATTATTAATTCCAACAATAATATGCTGATATGCTCCGACAAACATGGTCAGATCTCCACGTTTTTGAAGCCTTCCTTCTTCAGCTTCGGTTATTAGATAACCAATCTCCTGAATAATATTTTGAAGGCTGGATATCAGTTGTACTAACGCGATGGATATTTCATCCTGTTCATCCTTTGGAGTAACGGTTACAGAAAGATCTCCCTGTGCTATCTTTTTTAATGATGCGACTACGGTATGCTGAAGATCATCAGAAAATGTATCCATCACTGATGTCAGTTCTCCAATTTCATCATTTCTGCGGTAATTGAGTCGGTTGCCAAGGTGTCCAAGACTCATCTCCCGAATCATCTGGACTGCTTTTGAAAGCGGGATGGTGATACTACGGCTGATTAGAACTCCGAGACCAACGGCAATGATTGTTCCAATAATTATGGCACCAATAATAAGGGCCATAATTATTGTAACGGTATTTCTAGCTTTTTCAGCAAGAGAATTGGCATTTTTTATTTTATAGGCAACAAGGTCCTGAATTGCCGATGAAGCGTCAGCACGAGCGGTAATCAGATCCCCCGTTGTCATGGTAGTAATGATGGCTTCTGCATTTCCAGAATCAATTACACCATTGAAGGTATCAATCGCAGTCAGGTAGGTATGCCAGGAATCAACCAGGCGTGTATAGATGAGTTTTTCCTCGTCTGTTTCTACATACATCTGATAGGAACTAATGTTTGCATCCATCGATGCAATCAATGCTTCACTCTGCTTGCGGAGGTTTTCCCGGTTTGTTGGTAACGCAACATATCCAGCAGTATTGCCTCGAAGACGCCAGATATCCGCATTGATAATCCCTAGTTTTTGAGTAGGAATAAGCTGGTTCTCATTGATCTGATCTAGATAGGAACTCAGGGTAACCACACTGAATACTCCGATTATTCCAACGATTAATAGAATACCGACGATCAGGAGAAAAGAGCCAATTAATTTTCTTCCAACCCGCATGTTGTCTAAATACTTCATCCCCAACATCTCCAAAACATATGATCGGTCAGTATCTCCCCTTCAACACTTTAATGTATGGACGGATTTTATGGGGAAAACTACATTTAAAAACGCAATGATGAATCTCAACAGGCTCAACGGATGAGAACACATTGCATTTTCATGATTAATATTGAAATCAAAAATTATTTCTGAAACTCAACATTGATGCCATAGTGTTTTTGCAGGAAATTGATCGTCTTTTCTGATTCGATCCACCGTTTATCCAGATTATCGATGATATCATCAATATCCTGCACACAGCGATTGACTGGTTCTTCAATCTCCGGGGCATGCAGATCAACCAGTGAGGAGATAATAGCAAGGGGATTTCTAATTTTATCGTTCAAAAAAGCTAGTTCAACCAGGTTCTTTTCCAGTTGGATGAGGAGATTTTTTCGTTCCTTTTCTAATGTTTTCTGTTCGGTGATATCAATCGCGATACCAATGGTGCCGGTAATCGTATCTGATGCATCACAAATTGGAGAGGCATACAGCAGGAAGGTTCTTTCACGATAATATCCTTCAATTGTTGAGACCACACCCTGTAATGCCTGATTATGGGCATCCAACAGACTTGCATCAATAGATTCAAAGAGATCCTTAATCTTATGCCCGACTCCTGTATTGGGAGTAAGGCCAATCTTTGCGAGAGCAGCACCGAAGATACTTTTTACATTCATGTCGGCGTCTGTTGTCAGGACAAGGCCGGGAATGTGATCTACAATCATCTTGAGTTTTTTTTCACTTTCATAAAGGATGTGCTCCTGCTCTACGAGACGATCATAATTCTGCCTGAGTTCTTCTTCTGTTGAAGTAATTTCCTCATATGCAGCAGCGATATCGTCATTTTTCTGCATTAATTCAAGTTCAGCCCTTTTCCTTTTGGTTATATCGGTCAGATAGATACGTGCAGTATGATACCGGTTTGTAACATAGATATATTCAATAAATGTTCTCTCTTCAACGATAATTTCCCGGTTAAACGTCGTTTCAATACCATTCTGTATGGCATACAATATCTCATTCAGATCATCTGGAATAAATCGATAGATATCATTTGTTCCGGTAAGGTCGTGAATGACCTGTACCGTTGCCTCATTATTCATCGTGATGGTTCCGGATTCGTTGATTTCAAAGATCGGATTTGGGTTTAATTCGATAAATGAAGCAAGAGACCTGACTTTTTCTTCATATTGCATTAGTTCGGTTACATCGAAAGGAATTGACAGCAGATAGGGGGTTCCATCAATGGTAATGATCCTTCCCGAAAAGAGGATATTTCTCACCTTTTTATCTTTTCCTCTCATCTTTACCGGAACCAGTTTACATGAACCATCCCGTTTTATCAGGTTCACGATGTCGATCCTCTGATTAATGTCAACCCAGAAGTCGAGATCTATCGCACTTTTTCCGATAACTTCTTCGCGGGCATACCCCCACCACTGGTTAAAATGAGAGTTTACTTCAAAGAATGTACCGTTCGTAAGATCTGTTATTGCAATTCCTTCAGGAATCAGGTCAAATATCATCTTAAATAACTTTTCAGAGTGTTCCAACCGTTCACCAGTTACCGGTATTTCAGAAACATCCGTGCATATCCAGATTCTTCCGATGCATGCTTTGTTTGTATCCGGGATCGGTCTGGACTGAAGATGTATCTTTTGCCCATTTGGTGCCATAAGATC
The DNA here is from genome assembly GCF_028679455.1 of Methanospirillum sp. Taxonomy (GTDB): domain Archaea; phylum Halobacteriota; class Methanomicrobia; order Methanomicrobiales; family Methanospirillaceae; genus Methanospirillum. The sequence continues at coordinate 5,622 of NZ_JAJRBM010000396.1, forward strand.
CAGGGAGCCAGCCCATAAGGGATTGGATCGGATCCCGGCCAGGATGCTGTAGAGAGGTTCGGTTTCAACACGTCGTTCAGAGAGAATTTGGACGAACTCATCAAAATGGTGAGCAGTCCAGTCTCCAGGAAGATTGAAGAGTTGTTTCCATGCCTGATTACAAGAGAGGAGAGAGAAGGTATTGTCAGTGATTAGTATTCCATCGGTAAATGTATCATAGCCGGAAATGAAAATATCATTCTGTTCTGACATAATAACCTGAAATCACTGAATGTGTAGAGATATGCATACGCTGGTATTAGTATATTGGCTCAAATTGTCAACAGCGAGCGAATTATGAAGATTACAATATAATAGGGACCCGATGGAACAGTGAGATTATCGCAATGGCACTCAGGACAAACCGAACTGATGAAGAGCCTGACAGATGAGGGATCCAAACCGGCAAAGACATTCACATCGTGGTCGTTAATCCGCTTCAGTCTGATTTTGAAAAACCAGGCAATCTCCCTGTTGATCTTGTGCTGATGATCCCATAATTATTTGATAAAACCAGGAGTTTGATACAAATTTACGTGACGAGGGATATCAGGGTCTTCCTGCGACGAGCAGCAACAC
>NZ_JAJRBM010000397.1 GCF_028679455.1 Methanospirillum sp.
ACCTGTATCTGGGCCGTATAGGGATTGTATCCTGCTTTACTCACCATAACCGTATGTATACCTGACACCACCTGTGAGAAGGTACAGGGAGTTAGATACTGGACACCAGAGTCGAGGGATGCAATGGCACCAGTCGGATCCGAACTTACATAGATACTCCCATACTGGGCAAGGGGAACAAGGGGAGCAAATATTGGAATGGTTTCATCTTTTCCAGGATTCATGGAGACCTGCTGGACATACTCGCGAAAACCGTTCATGGTCACTCTGATTGTATGAGAAGGAGTCCCCGTGCTCATTACCTTAACCAGAACAGGACTAGTCCCATAGTAGGAATCATCAACACGGACATCCGCTCCCTGTGGATCAGAATCGATCTTAAACCACCCTGATTCACCACCGATACCGGTTGGTTCAACGGTGACAGTTGGCTGAATCTCCACAAGGTTAGCCATCCGGGAGATTATTTCACCAGATCCCGGATTTCCTGATATTTGATCAGTCCAATCCTGATACCCTATCTTTAATACACGAAGTGTGTGTGAAGGGGTACCGGTTGTTGATACTTTTATGAGAGCAGGGGTAATTCCCTGGGGTGAACCATCAAAAGAGACTTCGGCACCCTGGGGATCAGAGTCGATCTTAAACCAGCCTGATTCACCACCGATACCGGTTGGTTCAACGGTGACAGTTGGCTGAATCTCCACAAGGTTAGCCATCCGGGAGAGAGTCTCACCAGGTCCAGGATTTCCTGATATTTGATCGGTCCAATCCTGATACCCTGTCTTTGATACACGAAGTGTGTGTGAAGGGGTACCAGTTGTTGATACTTTTATGAGAGCAGGGGTGATACCCTGGGGTGAACCATCAAAGGAAACTTCGGCACCCTGGGGATCAGAGTCGATCTTGAACCAGCCGGATTCACCACCGATACTGGTTGGTTCAATCGTATAGGTCGGTTCAATGGTTGGGGGCATGGTTGGTTCAACGGGAGGATAATCTGCGGGTCCATCAGGAGAGTCAGGTTCATCTTTCGGGTCATACGGAAGAACATGGGGGGGATAGTCACCAGGATCGCTGTTTGTGCCTGCAATACAAATCCCTCCATCTCCCAGGAGAAGGACAATCAGAATTATCGTGAACAGATACCATTTCATTATTCCCAAACCTCGTAATGAGAAATTCATAGAATGTGCATTGAATCTTTCGATAACTACCTGAGTTCACAGCGTGATTATCCTTATGTAATGATACATCGATGAGTACTCACATGGATAAACTCCCCTGCGAGAATATTGTCTGGGAATCACTGCCTGCAATCAGGGCCGCAATTGCAGCTGAAATGGTAGCATCAGGACTTTCACAAAAAGAGGTTGCTACCATTCTTGAAATGGCGCCTTCTGCAGTATCCCAGTATCTTTCAGGCAAGCGAGGATATCGAATCGAATTTTCCAATGAAGTTAAAAGGGAGATTGCACTGCTTTCGTCAGATCTGCGCGATGGAACAGTCACCAACCCGGGATCGAGAATCTGCACAATCTGCACACTTATCAGGGGTACTTCTTCCTGTGGTGCCTGTGATGATCAACACCAACGCAAAACCGATAAAAATTGACCCATCAGGGTTCATGCCAGATTAACATGATCATACTGATCTCACCTGAATGATCGTACACTGCTGCTGATGACAGGATCACTTTCTTTTTCCTGCCTCCTTTTGCACGAATTGTATATTTGAGATCGTGAACCGTTATTCCTCTGACCGCATCAGAGATCACATTCTGTCCTCCGTTCAATTCAGAAGGAATAATGATGTGAGCGGAACCACCGAGAAGTTCTTCAGCAGGGTACCCGGTAATCTGTTCAGCTCCCCGGTTCCAGGAGAGAATAGTCCCCTGCAAAGTCACCGTTACTACTCCTTCGGTCATGGTAGTAAGCAGAACCGAAAGCAGAGCAGATGCAGAACCACCTTCCTGAAGACCGGTTATATCTCTGGCAATTCTGATGATCTGCTGCACATCCTCTGAACGCCCAGATATCGGATAGAGTCGTTGATCAAGCCATTTTGGAGAGTCCTGGCTGGTCATCACCGGGAAGACCTGCCGGTGAGGGAGATGGGATTCGGCGACAATCTCAACCGTATCACGAATTAGCCGGGCAGCCTGTTTATCATATGAGTCAAGCAGATTCTGCCCTACCAGATCGCCTTCCCTCCCGTCCGCTCTTGCATATTGCTGGTTTGCATACTGAATCTTATAATCGGGTGAAAAGATGCAGACCTGTTCCCAGGTCTCTTCTGCAAGGGTTGCAAAGAGAAAATCACCAATTCGTCTTTTCTGCTCAGCCTCTTTCCAATCGGTGATATCTTCCAGGATAAAGACATGACCGGGTACTCCGTCATACATCATCATATCAGCAACCGTCATCCACATGTTCCTGGCCGTAGTATCAATGTGTATGACGATCTCATCAGTATATGCGGCATCGCGATCAGGACTTGTGATCCGATTCCGCAGATCTGTGGATAAGCCCTGGATGCTAAGAATATCAAGAAAACTTCTTCCGATGAGTTCACCTTCATCAGAATCCAGAAGATCCAGAGCTGAAATGTTAAGACTCACAACACGATACTGACCATCAGTCTGTATCACGGCATCTGCGAGATAATTCAATATCCGGGTAGCCGGAACCCGGGGTGCAAGGAAGTATATTTTTGATTTTCCGACGGTTCGTATATCAACAACACCGGAGAGATACATCAGTTCCAGATATTTTCCTACCGTATTTCTGGATAGATGAAGAACCTGGGCAATATCAGAGACGGTCATCCCATTCTGATTACTACTGAGGATCTCCTCAAGGCTTGTAATATAATATTCATAATTATCCATCAGTAGAAGAAACATATTGGTTTACATGGTTATTTGCTTGTACTGTTCCAGAGTTATCATTTACCTGGCAAGTACTCATGATGAAAAAAGGAGGAACTGTGATACCAAACCGATTGATCCATGAAAACAGCCCGTATCTCTTACAGCATGCTCACAATCCGGTGAATTGGTATCCCTGGGGGAGTGAGGCACATCTTCAGGCAAAAAAATCTGACCTCCCAATCTTCCTTTCCATCGGATATGCAGCCTGCCACTGGTGCCATGTAATGGAAGAAGAGTGTTTCAAGGATCAGGAGGTTGCTGACCTGCTGAACCTGAATTTTATTGCAATCAAAGTTGATCGGGAACAACATCCTGAGATTGATCGGATCTACATGTCCGTATGCCAGGTTATGACCGGGTCAGGTGGATGGCCATTAAGCATATTTCTCACACCTGAACTAAAGCCGTTTTACGCTGCTACATATATCCCAAAAAAGTCCCGACACAATATTCCAGGTATGACTGACCTAATCCCCCATATTATTCGTATCTGGAATGAACGGAGGGAAGAAGTCAATGAGGAAAGTACCAGAATTTTTGAGATATTATCCAGGAGAGAAAACCCGGCAGGTGCAATAGGCAGTGGGGCAACAAATTCTGACGAACCACTCCATTCAGCATACCAAAAACT
>NZ_JAJRBM010000398.1 GCF_028679455.1 Methanospirillum sp.
GAATTTTCAGTAGCCTCTTCGATAGTCTTCCCCTGAGTAATGCAACCAGGAAGGCCGGGGACGGTTACTACAAACCATCCATCTTCCCCAGGCTCAATCACCACATTGAATTTTTGAAACATCATCTTTCCTTTTGTATGGAATGGTATTGCCGGTACTATATCTCTTTGTTTGTATCCTCTTTAAATTGCCTCATAGGTGAGGCTATGAGGAATTCCGGATATCTATCCCCTCATATCCGCAGTCCTGATCCGTACCCAAACACCTTCTGCAGGATTCGTATCCCACCCGATGCCTGGGTCTGGTCTTTCCATGAATTCGTTGCTGCAGTCCGGTTGTAGTCTATACTCGTATTGGTACCCCTTGCTTCCATTATGCTTCCGGCAAAGGTTGTTCTGACTGTTCCTTCTGCATATGATGATCTCCCGTCCGGAGTCACGGCAATCTGGTACCTCATTCCTGCCGGGGTGCTGTACCCGCCAGCCGATCTGATCTCTCCTTTGGTTGATATCTTTGCATGATGGACATTGATAAGATTACTTTCTGCTTCTACCACGTTGCAGAATGCAGGGACGAGATTTCTGATCGGATCAGCAAACACACACGCAACCGTGCTGTCTGAGGAAGAGTAGTTACGGATGAAAAGGTCTTACAATAAGTTACAAGCCAATGTAATTGTTCATCACTTTCTGAAAAACAAACATTATATCATCGGTTTTTGGATCATCTATCCGAATGATGTGAAACCCACATTTGTTCACGTAAAAATGCACATTTCTCATCAGACAAGGTGGTGTTACTGTTGTCCAGGTCTTCGTTTGTGGATATCTCTTTTCAATCTCAAGCCATGCTCTGTATCCGATTCCGTTGTCAAGGTGATCAAGGTCAACAAATAATAGGTCTAATTCGTTATTGTTATCTTCTTTCAGTTTTACCACCGCACCTCCCACCATCTTCCCTTCCTGATAGAAAACCAATGGAGTTACTTGGACGTCTTCAAGTACTCCATCGATTGAAGGTATGACATCGTGGCCATGATATTCGCCAAAATGTTCAGGTAAATCATCAATTGAATCAGCAAAAGATCGTTTCATCATACATTTTGCTTCTTCGAAATTACCTGTATTCATCGGCAATAAAGTTAAGGTGAGCATATTTATCCCAAAGGGTTACATTTTACGAAACTAAAGGGTTTCTGGCATTCTCTTGAAACTGGGTGTATATCATGCTCGTAGAATCAGTTCAGGTTCAATTGATTCTCCATAACCTATCAGAGTACCTGTTCTTCAAACATGATACATTTTTTTCCGGATCATGGTAAGAAATCCAGAAGAGACAAACCGGGCGGAAGGGCGGCGAAGATCTCCCAGATCCTGCCATTGGGCGGGGACCGCCGCCCGGAATCCCCCGCCGGATCTCTCCTTAATTCAATAATAACACTAAATAATTTAGTTTAATAATATCAGGGCGGCAGATTCCCCGGGCACAGTATCGTACAACCGGATCTCCTCTATGGTATCTCATACCTGTTATTCCCGCCCCGCCGCTCTGACCTCAAAATATCTTCATATCATCAAGCATTCATCAAACAGGCCCCAGATCTCGTGAGGCAAACTCCCGCCCAAACTCCGGATCTGCCGCCCTGCCGCCCAGATGACATGAAGATACATCATTGCGACCAGAAGTAAGCAGAACGGTATAGACAAAAAAGATCAGGTGCCCGGATGGAGATACTGTCCCCTTCAGTCGTTCATGAGATAATTATACATCTAACTAAAAACCGATCACCATGGACATTTACGTCGTCTATCCAGGTAGAGGATACTCATCGGATTCCTGATTCTCATCGCCATCTTTGCCCTGTGCAAACCGGTCATACACGTTCTCGAGCATCTCTTCAAACAGGATAGCCTGACCAGGTGAGAATCCCCCATAGACTTTTTCGTTCAGTAATTTTGAGATCTCTTCAAATATCGGGCGTAATTTTCTTCCTTCTTCTGTCAGGGAGATGTAGGTAACACGGCTATCCTCCTGGCTCTTCTCCCTCTCGACATACCCGAGTTCAACCAGTTTCTTCACCAGGATGGTAACGGTTGGTTTCGTCCGGTGAATTTTACATGCAATTTCCTGCATTGGCAGTCTGTCGCAATGAAAGAGAAGGAAAAAAATATCACCATGAGAAGGAGCAAGGTCGGAGATCCCCCTACTCTCAAGTTCGCTAATTATAAACCGGTTTGCGAGGTCAAGCGCCCTTGACATCCGGGCAACTGCATTTCCCTTCATCTTTTGCCCTTCTCCTGCTCCTTTATTTTTGGATCTCCTTGAACATAGAACCGATGCATATCAGAAGTAAAGAGTGAATGCCGGTAATCCGGCCTAAAAGGTAAATCTCTTATCTGGATCACCGGTAAGATATGAGATTCTCACATCCCCGTGCTCCATGTAAAAAACTGAGAAGACCGGATTTGATGCCTCTTTGTAAATCGAGCGAACCAGTTCATTCCCTGCAATGATCTTTTCTTTTACTGCGACATTCTCACTGATCACGACTGATCCATTAACCCGCATCGTAACATACTCGGGGGAGAGAAAGGCGAACTCCACCTCCGGGTTCTTGGTGATCTGTGCGAATACATCCTTGGTATTAGCCGTGCAGAACCACAACTTACCATCCTGTTCAAACTGGAACTGAAACGGGCGTACGTGAGGGGTGGTCCCGTCTACGGTTGCGACATATACCGTTGATCCAGGTTTTATGAAATCAACGACAGTATCAATGCTTTCTTTGGTAGTCATAACAGTCTCTCCATGATTCAGGACAATAAGATCTCTAGAGACGTATTGTCTCCACTAAGTTAGATATCTAACTATTAAAGATCTCTCTCACCCTGTCTGAAGATCAGAAAGGAAAAAATGAGGTTGTCGGCCTAACTACGACCATAACAACCTCTTTAGGAGAAGAATTATCTCACTCTGCTCACCGGACCTTTCCGTTGATCTCCTCTCATCACGGCCCGGACCCGTTCAACCGGGCTGGCGTATGATACCCCGCCGATATCCATGTAAAATCCCTTCCCACTCTCCGAAAGCCTGACAACTCCCTCAACAGGACCTGAGATCAATCCTGTACCAAGACCCAGAAGCACCGAAGTAAGCACTACTCCGGGAATGGTAAACCTCCCAACCTCATCGATAAACACCAGCAGAGAATCACCATCACGGATCATCCTACCACAGAGTTCAAACCCGCTATCAGCCTTAATCTTCTCAACAAATAATGCCATCAGACATTTCTCCTGAATATTCAGAGCTTCCCTTCAACAGGGCAAAAATTCATGTTTCCCGGTTGTCTGTTCACAATTGTACAGATACACCGTCTGCGAACCTTGACATCCGGACCTGAGGTGCGATACCGCTCCCATTCCAGATGTGGGCACCCTCTTGAGTTGCACCATTCTGTGTTTGGTCTCTTCATGATAATCCAGCACTCATTATCCCTCCAATACCACCGCCATCCCCCCACAAAAGAGATCAGGGCGGACTGTCCTTGTCAGAAGATCGAAACCTCTCTGACTGGGCACACCGGTTGTAACATGCTTCGCACAGCCCGGTCCGGGAAGATGGATCTATCCAGATTGCCGGCTGCAGATTGCAGAGACAGCATCGCCCTGATGGAGTTGAACGCTTCACCATCTGTGTTGTATCAACTGTGCCGGGCAGGACAACATGTGACGCCACGACCCGCGATACCGCCCTGTCGTAGCATGATCTGCAGAGTGTCAGAGAGTGGTGATTCCCTGGTTCACCTCTTCTTTTCGACTCCTTCTCCTGAAACCGGGTCTTCCGCTTCCCACAGACAGAACATCTTCGCTTGTCAGGACCACTGGTAACCCGGACAAAATCCTGTGGTCGTATGGATGAGAGAGATACTCCGGATGCATCCTCCACCCTTCCTGCTCCATCCGCCTCCTCACCGGTGGATAACTCACTGATAGATGATTCATCAGAGGTGACAGGACTTTCAGGCACTTCTGAAACGGATGCCGGATCTGATGGAGGTTCAGGGAGAGAATCATGACCTGGATCAGGATCATGGTCATCTCCGGATGAGGGTTCATCAGCAAGCCAGACTGATCCTCCTTTCACCCAGGCATTGTATAGACCCGAATCCCAGTGATAGGCCCGGGTTCTCCTCATGGTAGTGCATCCCTCATCACCAACCGAGATGGTCCGATCAAGGAACGATATGGCCGGACATTTCTCAAGAATCCCTGAGTATGACTTCCCATGAGAGCGATACCCGTGAATCAATTTGCTGATAGAACTGTTTGTCCAACCGGTCACCTGCTGGAGTTCTTCTGTCGTGATCTCGGGAACCTCTGCTGATGCAATCGCCTCAATGAGAGCAGATTCACGGCGTGTCAGTTTGCTTGCCTGCCCTCCGGTCTCTCCGTTCAGAGCGACAAAGAGCCTTGCTGCCTGGTTGAAATCCTCCTCTGTTGCAGTAACGCAGGATACACCACCCGACTCTATCATCGTCCGCTGCTGTTGACAGAGTACAGCATTTGTCCTGATGAGATCGAGTAGCATATCCGGATTGCGGCGGTTCTCAGCCGACTGAAACCTGATTCTCCTGGCAAACGGGATTACCACAAAAACCTCTTTGAGTTCATTCCAGATCGTTTTGCAAACCGCGATATCCTCGCTCACCTGAACCGATGATTCAGGCAGTTGTTCTGCACCGGCAAGCGTGCGGTCAAGCACCTTCTGGTCCTGCTCATCAGAGTCATCGATCCAGCAGGTGAGCATCCGGTTAAAGACCTGATCGTCACCAGCCCCTTCAACCTTTGCAATCCACCAGACACACCGTTCAGGGATCGTGCATATCTGTGGTTTCCTCTCTGTATTCACGGTCCGGTATGGAAACGGTTTCTGGAACGAGGTGGTAACACCTTTCAGGATCTCCTGCATCTGGTCAGAGAGGTTGACATCGTCAAGCGTTATCACGGTTCCGGGAATGAGATCGTCCATGTAAAAGAGTGCTTTGTCACTCATCCTCCCGTCAAGCCGGTACGCTGCAGGAATCAGGGATTTCATGGTCTCAATAGCATGAGATTTGCCTTTCCCTGACTCACCGGTGATGGATACATGCAAGCCCCGGCTGTTGATCACCGTCCGGGATGCCAGCGAATGAACGAGATATTCGGCAACGGTCTGGTCACCCTCATGATACCTGCCAAATGTCTCAAGCATGGTCTCAAGCGGATTTTCACGTGCAAGAATCTCACGGGCACGAATCAGGAGAGGATCTTCTTCATGCTCCTTGTCACGGTCTGTTCCCATGGATTTGCCCGCGATTCCGGCTCCTGTTCTGGCACAAGAACCAGAAGATGGCGGACCGTTGATCTGTTCTGATGGATTATGCTCCCCGCCCCTGCCGGATCGCAGTCCGGCACTCCTGGCTCTGGCAGGATCTGACCCATCAAACCGTGCCCGCAGTTCCGGCCACCGCTGTCTTCCACTTCCACACGAGTCATGGTGACAACCGGCAAAGATGGCACCGTTTGGAAACTGGATCGCAAAAGCCCCGTCGGTATGTTCATCAGAAAACGGACACCGATCCAGCGAGTAGAGTGTGCCTCCCCTGTACGGTTTTGCAGTGGCGGTGAGATGGTGAACATTCAGCCAGGAACCAAGATCGAATCCTGATCCGGATCGGGATCCATTCCGGAGTCTGGTTGAACACTCAGACTTCGGCTCACCCTCTCCAGACCTTTCATCACGAGTTGGATCTCCGGTTATTCCTGACAACGCAGAAGAGTCGGGTGAAGAAAATTCTGCCACAAGGAGATGCATCTGTCCGGGACTGACGATGACGGGTGCCTGAGGTGATGCGATGATCTGTGATCTTCGGTGCGGCCGATCAGAAACATTGTCGCCCTTTCGTGCATACGTCCCATAAACCTTCCAAATCCGGGATGCGTTGTAGTTCGCAGTATCAACCTTGCAGACAGACGTTGAAAACCGATTATCCAGGAACTCCAGGAGAGACCTGACCAGATCCCGGCTAGCGTCATCGTTTGGCAGATCGATTGCATACAGGAGGTGTGCCCCATTGCCTGAATCAGAGATGATCGGATCAGGCCACCCGTTATCAGAGAGCCAGGAACTGATGGTTTTTGAAAGAGAGAGGGCACTCTCATGCTCAGAGTCAGATGAAGAGACCCCTGATATCCTGATTGGATCGATATCGATCGGGAGCCACCGCCTCCTGACGATATCGCAATCTGCGGTTGTTGCTTCAGATCGCGTCAGCCGTGTCTTAATCCGGTTAGATCTTCGTGCAAGCAGAACCGGGTTTACGTCATTCAGAGTGAGATATATCCCTGAAATGCGCAGGTCCTGTTCAAGCAGGAGAACATCATCTGCAGCCTTCTCAGGGTTGTTGTAATACCCGGAGCCGATTCCATCAGGACCAAGGGTCCTGATCTCAAACACATGGCCCTCCGGGACAAGCAGCCTGATACCTGCAAGAACTCCTGCCAGGCCGATCTCACCAGGCATACCAGCCCCTGAAAACGGATGGATCCCGGAGGAAGGATGCCCGATGCTCCGGAAGTGCCGGTTTAGTCACTGGCATCATCAGGACCACCCAGCCTCATCGCCCCGCCTACGCAGATCCGGTACCTGACCCAGCAGGTCTTATCCCGCACCCAGTACTGGATATCACCCGGATATGTACCTGAACGCTGAAGCCGTGAGAGGGCATCGATATCCTCCTGCAGATGATATCTGCCGCGATAGGATCTGATGCAGATAAAGAGCATCTCAAGATGGTTCCATGCGATGAGCCCGATTGTACCGGGTTTGGTTGTAGAACGCATGAGGACTTTTGCTACTTCATAGCCCTGATTCTGCAGCATTGCTTTCGCGGCATACCCTGCAGTACGGCTTGTCTGAAACTCAGCACTGCGAACCATCTGCGACACCCATTTTCGGTGTAATACCGATATATCCAGGATATAGCAGGATACCCCGACCATCGTTGCCAAAAGGTCGTCCCCTCGTCACAAGCGAGCATATGATTATACAGCCAGACGAGAAACTCTGATCACTCCCCGCAGTGATCGGCCACCAAGCATGTTCATCTGACAGGGAGTACTTCACCTCCATTTACCACCTCTTCTGTTCATGCAATCACCAATTCTGCTTGAATTCACAGAGTTTTTTTCAAATTCTGGTTTGTGATCATTCAGCAGTGAAAAGAGGATATTCCTAATATCTTTTAAAAGATTGCGGTCAGAAAGTCAAATTAAAATGACAACTTTTATTATTGTATAGATCACTGGGCCTCAACATTGAAAAATCCATAAAACCAGATTACGCATACCGCCCTGGCATTAAATGACTATATTGCAATTTTATGTTCAGATCGGAACGGGTGTGCCTAATTGCACAGATTATTTGAAATGAGCAGAGAATATGTCTCGGTTTATGATCCTCCCTTGAAACTATTATAACCAGAATGCATATGAGTAATTGTCGCAGTATTGCGACGATGGGGGAATAAATGGGAGATTTTACTCAGAAGAGTGTGGTCAAGTCAGCGGTGCGAAAACTTGCATCACCGATTGCCGACTATACCGCATTCAATGCACTTGTTCAGGATGTCCTGGACAACAATCCGTGGGGATGCACAACCTACGAGTCTGCAGGGGTTGCAAAGCCTGCGGTTGAAAAGACAAAGGAAGCGTATGCGGCAACCATCGTGTACGAGAATGCTGATGCCAAAACCGTCGGGAGTATTCCGATCCGTGGGCCGACGATGTCAGCGGTGAACACCGCTGTGACCCAGGTCACGGGCACTGCAGCGATCACTACCGGAATGGGGGCCGGTGTGACAGCATCACGTGATTCATCAGAGGACTCGTTCAGTTGCACACTCAAGGCACATGCAAGTAACGGCGAACTCTACTCGGTGACATTCAAGAGGGACAGTGTCACTATCTCCAGTTATGAGGCTGATTCAATTCGGACCAGTCTTGAGACCTGGGCTGATACGATTGCCATCCTGGCCTGAACCTCTCTTTTTGCATGAAAACATCTTAAATAGTCCTGATGGGGCCCCCAATGGGCACCATTGGGGTATTATATCCGGGGGGAGTATGAAGAAAGATTGCGTTGCTGTCGGGCTGGTATGCCTTATTCTCGCAGGGCTTGCAGGTGCTGATTATCTGGCAACCTCTGTCAGTACCGACGGGTCAGTGATGCTTGCAACATCGGGTTCGGATCAGAACGGATCGTTTGTATCAAGGGTTATGGGTGTGGATGCAGTCCGGCTGGTCAGGGCGGTCTCTGGTGGTGAAGAGATGGCGACTGATCTGATAATCAAGGGGTCTGGCCCTATCCTGGCATCTGATTATGCCTCGTCAAAGGGCATACCGGTGATGATGGATGAAATCGCCTGTACGTTTCTGACCGATAGCCGGGTGCAGGCCGGAAAGGAGTCTGATCTCTATACGGTAGGGATGCTGCAGAACGGGAGTTATGAGATCTCACGTGTTGTCGGGTCCGGTCTGACCGGGGGAACCGTGGTGAACGGCTCCAGTATGGTCGGGTTCGGATCTCAGACAAATGGAAACACTACTCAGAAAACCCGGGGATTTGTTGCTGGTAACCTGAGTCTGAACGATCTCGTGAGATATGGAGGGAGGTTATGATCTGGGAGATGATCAGCGGTGTGCTGGGTGGTGTCACCATGGTAAATGTACTGGGGCTTTTCTTTCTGTACCGGCAGTACATGAAACTCGCTGCCTCTTCTATCGAGTTTGCTGCTCTGGTGGTGGAGTCTGTTGAAGAACAGAAGGACGGTTCGGTTACGGTGGATCCTCTGGTTCTTGCGGCAACCTCAATGGATCATATCAGCCAGTTATCAGGGTTGCTCAAGTGGGTTCGGTTCTGATATCGTCATTGACGTAATACCTTACGAAATCAGATAGTATTGTGCAGGGAGGATACACCGGGCTTTTGGGGGAGAATGAAGAATAACGGGGTCATTCCCGGTATTCTTTATCGGTAGGCATTGAGTCTCGACAACTCTTTTGGCAATCTGATCCTCTGGTACTATTCATCGCATGGCTCACTTCGTGTTCACGAAGTTTCGATTGACATCGTACAACCCTTGAGAGAATCAAAGATTCTCTCGCTCTCACCCCCTCATTCTTGAAACTCCTTATTGTTTCATAAGCAGGTCATAAAATGTACCGATCTAGTTTCCCTCGCATACTTATCCTAATCTATCGGAAATCGGGTATACTATTAGTGTTCTAGTTTCTCATGGAAAAAAGTTACCTGACGAGCAGACTCATCGATTCCAGAACTTCTCTAATTTATCGAAACCGGCCCTCATATGAGATCATTTCCCCAGTTCATTGAGATCAGAATCCATAGTGCATGATACTCTCATCCACTCTTTCATACTCTTCTCCCATAATTCAGGATTGATCCCTTTCATCGAAGAGACAAGTTCTTCAAGATGAATAAACCCTGCCTTCTCTTTATCACATGTTCTTCCAAACCGGGGAGCTCGGCAGTTGTGACAGATTGAGAGAGCGAACTGGTTCAAGGCCTCCTGATCAAACATCTTTCCATTCAGTTCAAGAGCAGCAGATTCTGTTGAACCACACGGGGAACCACGAAGCGGATGACACCAGACTACTCGGTCTCCGTCAAGAATCATATGGAAAACAGGCCTGCCGAATACTTTTGCATACTCATTGATCTGCCAGAACCTTGTATTCGGGAGGAGGGAACACATCGTCTCCGGACCGATAACTGCCAGATTTAACTCCAATGCCTGAGCAAGAAATCCCGGGCCGAGATTCACCCCCAGAAGAACCGGGACACCGGTTTTCACCAGTTCCATCCCGATATCAGGATGTCGGAGATACGATATGTAAAGATCACTGGATGGAATCGTGAGATGGATATCATCAACGACTGGAGAAGTGGGAAACGGTAGAAGAATCCACTCGGTAGAGAACCGTTTCCGTATCTGCTCAAATGCTCGCTCGCCATATTGGCCGTCGCTCACGATTCCGATCTTCATCTTCTGGTGAGAATAGTGTGATCTATTTTAATAAATACTGAAGTATCCAATACATCATCATATGAAACAAGAACCATACAATCGTTACCTCTTCATTTTCTGCTTACTACTCACCATTTCCGGATTCGTTACTGCTTCGAGTCAATCGGAAACAAACAATAATCAGTCTGTTTTGGATAATCTTACTACTCCCATCTCCGTGCCCAATATTTCAACCATTATCGACAATCCATCTCAGTAGGTAGGAAGGTCGGTCATCCTGAACGGAATTATTACCAAGGTGTATCCCTCCCAACATCAACTCACGGTTGCCGACAAGGTAGGCTGCTCCCTCTGTACTGCTAAGAATGCTTTGAACTCCATCACTATCTGGTATCAGGGAAAAATTCCAGCAGTACTGGAGACTGTCCAGATATCAGGACAGGTAAGTCACGATAAGAAGTTGGGATATAGTATCAATGCATCTACGGTCAAAGTCTAGTCTCTGTAATCGCCGTAATCAGGATAGATTCGTTTGAAAGGAATTAATTGACCACTCTTCCGTAAGTATATATGTTATTTCAATAAATACTGAGTTTGTTCACAAATGTGAAAATGAGGAGAAGAGAATGCCTATTATTAAACGACTCTCATTTCTTGACAGTTATCTGACACTCTGGATATTCCTCGCCATGATCATCGGCATCGCAATTGGGTATTTTGCTCCCTCTGCTCCTGCCTTCATCACCGGTCTCTCGGTTGGGACGACATCGATCCCCATCGCAATCGGCCTGATACTCATGATGTATCCTCCTCTTGTAAAGGTCAGGTACGAAGAACTCCATCTGGTATTCAAAGACAGAAAGGTTCTTGGACTTTCGCTTGTTCAGAACTGGATCATCGGTCCGATTCTGATGTTTCTTCTGGCAATACTTTTCCTCCGTGATCAACCCCTCCTCATGTATGGTCTCATCCTCGTCGGGATAGCCCGGTGCATCGCGATGGTTATTGTATGGAATGACCTTGCCGGAGGAGACTGTGAATATTGTGCAGCCATCGTAGGGCTCAACTCCGTCTTTCAGGTCCTCTTCTTCTCCCTATATGCCTGGATATTCATCACCATGCTTCCCCGGTTTTTTGGTATCGGAGGAACTACAGTCACCGTAACGATGACAGGAATTGCTGTCAGTCTCTTCATCTACCTGGGGATTCCGTTCCTGGCCGGACTGTTCAGTAGGATCCTTCTCATCAAAGTAAAAGGAAAGACATGGTACGAGACGGTTTATATTCGTCAGATATCACCGATAACACTCATAGCCCTGCTTTTTACGATTATCGTTATGTTCTCCCTGAAAGGTGAGTACATCATCGAAGTACCGTTTGATGTCATTCGGGTAGCAATCCCGCTCGTCTGTTACTTCCTTATCATGTTCTTTGCTACCTTCTGGATGAGCTGGAAGGCAGGAGTGGATTATCAGAAATCAGCTACCCTCTCCTTTACCGCAGCATCGAATAACTTCGAACTTGCCATAGCAGTCGCCATTGCGGTCTTTGGAATTGCATCTCCGGTAGCATTCGCAACCGTCATCGGACCGCTTGTAGAAGTACCGGTTCTGATAAGCCTGGTGAATGTCGCACTCTGGCTGAAGAAAAAGTGGTATGGAGAAAATTCTGGAGGAACGTGTTCCTCCAGTTACTGAAATAATTATTTCCTGATATACTCAACAATCACTTTTTCAGCAACCTGCCTGGCATACTCATGAAACTTCTCATCAGAAACCTCATCTATCCCGAAGGGGAGGGACTCATCGTAGAGAGAATCGGCAAGGATCACCTCAGGATTCCAGTCCGGGAGAACCCCTTGCATCATCCGGGTTGCACACGAGACAAAACACCCCTCAATCGCAAGACACTTCTCTGCTCTCCTGACCAGGTTCCGCTGTCCGGTGTTCTTGGTAAACGCACCTCCAAGACAGATCCTGACCGTCTCTTCTGTTGCCAGTTTATGAGCGATCAGGTTCGCTGCCCGCCGGGATACTTCGCCTCTGGAACATGCTCCTTCACACGAGAGGATCGCAATCTTCGGGGGAGTTGTGCTGTTCTTTTCTGAATATTCTTCGCAAATGCCGCAGGCTCCTTCTATCTTTCTGATCTGAATGATTTCATACTCCATCTGATTCACCAGTATGACATCAACGAAGGAATGGGAAAAGGGATGATCTCTGATTCAGTTTTTTATGAAATGAAAGAATATGATTATCTATGGCTTCTGGCAGGTATCTCTTGTCATTGTTCAGGGAGGTCCTGGCATGGTAACCGGGAAGTGTTGTCCTGCTGATTGTGCCCTGCGTGAAGACTGGGAAGATGAACTCAATCAGGTGAAAAATGCACTTGAAGATCCATATGTAGACGAAATGGAGCGGATTCTAAAAGCAGTCAGCCATCCTCTTCGCCTAAAGATCCTTCTCATGCTATGTAACCGGGATCAGTGTGTCTGCGAGTTTAATTGGATATTCAAAGAGTCCCCAACCCAAATCTCAAACCACCTGAAGATTCTCAAGGATGCTGGTATCATCGATACATACTATCGCTCGAATCATAAGATCTATCGGCTCAGGGAAGATACTGACAAAACCATCATTGCCTTCCTCCACCAGGTATGGAAGAAGAATACCAGGCAGAATACGAGATAATCCATGAAACAAAAAATTCTTTTTATCTGTACCCATAATTCTGCCCGGTCCCAGATGGCAGAAGGGTATCTCAATGCAACGTATGGTGATCATTATCAAGGGCTGAGTGCCGGAACTAAGGTAACCCGGGTTCATCCCCTCGCTATCAGGGCGATGGAAGAGATCGGGATCGATATCAGCCATCACCGGTCAAAAGAACTGATCGAGTTCTTTGATCAAGAAATCGATACGGTTGTTACTGTCTGTGATAGTGCCAATGCCGTCTGTCCTATGTTTCCTGGATCTAAAGAGACTATTCATGTCAGTTTTCCTGATCCATCCACAGCCACCGGGCCTGAGGAGGAGCAGATGAAGACGTTCAGACAGGTTAGAGATGAGATCATTGTCTGGATTGACGATCGGTTCGGAAAAAAGTAACAACAAACACAGAAAACCAGGACCGGTTTTTTCTGTGTTTATTTTTTAATCTTTAGCAATCCGGTATTCCCATGTAATCGGAACAGCTTTACCAACCATA
>NZ_JAJRBM010000399.1 GCF_028679455.1 Methanospirillum sp.
AATCTACAAGTGACAGACATTATAAGTCCCGGAGATCTCCCCCGCATCGACGATATCATCCAGACCTTTATTCTGAATAAACAGGCTTTCTTTGAGATTGATCTGGTCAGACGTGATGGTTCGGTCCTGCCGGTAGAGGTGAATGCACATCTCTTCTCATTACAGGACAAACCAGTAGCCCTTGCGATCGCACGAGACATTACTGAACGGAGGCGGATTGAAGCAGAGATCCAGGAAGCTCTGCTTAGACTCGAATACATCCTTGAGTTTCTTCCTGATCCGGTTTTTGTCCTTGATACGAATGGCACCGTTACTGGATGGAATCGCGAACTGGAAGACCTGACCGGTGTATCAAAACTGGAGATCCTTGGAAAAGCAGGATACTCTCATACCATGGCCTTATATCATGAAACGGCCCCGATTCTTCCTGATTATATTTTGAACCGTGATCCTGGGATTCTAGCCAGGTATAAAAACCCGGTGATAGATGGGGACACCATCATGGTTGATATTCAGACCCGAAACCCTGTTACCAAAGTACTGATGTGGTTCTGGATAAAGGCTGCCCCGCTTTATGATATCCATGGCAATGTAATCGGGGTTATCGAGACATTGCGTGATATCACTGCCAGAAAACTGATGGAACTGGAGATTAAACGACAAAATGAGATCTTCGAAGCGATTAGTCAGGCGGGGTCTAATATTCTGCAATCCACCTCGTTTCAGGACTGCGTCTTAAAAACCATCCGGCTCATCGGGGAAGCCGCAGATGTAAGCGGGATATGTCTCTTTGAAAATAAGGTAAATACTCCTCTCTTGACCTCAATTCCTTTCAGAGGGTCCTGGTTCTCTGATCCGTACTCGTATGAATTTTCGCGGTTTTACCGTGGATATGAGCATGATGAATCTGGGTCATATGCCCTTATTCGTGATCTGGTAGCAGAAGGGAAAACTGTTTTCAGACTGATAAAAAACCTCCCTGAAACTGATCAGGCAGTTTTTGAATCCGCTGGGATCGCTTCTATTTTGCTAGTACCGGTGATCATAGACGGAGATATCAGGGGTTCGGTCGGATTTCTGGAGAATAAATTTGAAAGGGTCTGGAGTAAGAAGGAGATCTACGCAATGGAGATCGCCAGTTCACTCATTGGCAGTACTATTGTACGGTTTCAGACTCGTGAAGCACTTGCCAGAAGTGAGCGGCAGTTCAGGACTCTGGCACAAAATATTCCCGGTATTGTATTCCGTATATCGCTATCTGACTCTGATGTGGAGTTTTATAACGATCACTTCGAGACCCTGACCGGTTATTCATCAAAAGAACTTGCCAGTGGTCAGATCAGTTCTTTAATTCCGTTAATTCTTGCAGAAGAGAAAGATCAGGTTATTCAGACCAAGATGAATGCGATCATATCTGGTCAGCCCTATGATCTGCAGTACAGGATTATTGATAAACAGGGCAGAGTCAGAGTGCTGAGTGAGCGAGGCAGACCGGTATCTGATGAATCAGGGAAAGTGGTAAGCATTGATGGTATAATTCAGGATATTACCGATCAACAAGGATCATAGCAAAAGGCAACTCTTCAATTCTCTTCTGATGTTCAGAAGGGTGGTTTCTCACCTTGAAAATAGTTCAATGAAATTTCCGGATGGAGACCCTGAAACCGTTCTCCACCGGTATTCATCCGGTCTTTTCTTTTACACTCCCTTTCCGTGATACAACCCGAATTGATACACCGTTTACTACCGGATCTCCGGTGACAATATACCGGTGTATCACCTGACCGAGTACTTCAACGATATCTCCAACTCTTACATCTTCACGGGGGGTTGTGAACATTTTTACCGGGATGGATCCTGTACGGTCACCGACGATGAAATGTGGCCGGTTCAGGGATCTGAATCGCACTTCTTCAACTACTCCTTCAATTCTGATCGGTTTGGATATCATCTTTTCTGATATTTCCCTGATCTTTACGCTCCTTGCTTCCTGTTCGTACATCGGAGTGAGTCCTTCATACTCCTTCTGGCTCATGTAATTGAGCAGCATCGGGATAATGAGCAGGCAAACCAATGTCGGGCCCGCCCAGATAAGTGTTCTGAACTCACCGGTAATCAGGATGTACCAGAGAAGAAAGATCGCAAAGAAACCGAACACACAAAGATGAAGAACTGAAGGCCTAACTGGCAATGAACGAATTTGCATTATGAAAAAAAGGAATGGGTTATTCAAGTGCCTCGATCTCTTTCTTGAAAGCGATCCAGTAAATGACACCAACAAAGAGAAGTCCACCAACGATGTTACCGATGGTAACTGGGATGAGGTTGGCAGTCCATGCGGTTACCCAATTTACAGTCTCAACCTTTGCAGGAGTGAGATTGGCTATCTGGGCATCACTCAGGTATCCTCTGGTCATAATGGCTGCTGGAATAAAGTACATATTCGCAACGCAGTGTTCAAACCCGGTTGAAACGAAGGCCATGATTGGGAACCAGATTCCAAAGAACTTGCCTACCGCATCATCCGCACAGATACCAAGGAGAATTGCCAGGTTAACAAGCCAGTTGCAGCCGACTCCTTTCAGGAATGCAGACCACATGCCTACCATACCAACGTAACTTACCTTGGCAATACCAATACCCATGGCCCGCAGTCCGAATGCATTGACTGTGGCGAGTCCTGCAGCATTCCATGATACAAACGGTCCGTTTGCCATGATATATGCATAAAAGACTGAACCAATGAAGTTACCGATATACACCCAGATCCAGAGGTTCATGACTGACATCCAGCTGATCTTGTGGATGAATGCTGCAAGAGGTGCAAGCATTGCGTCACCGGTAAAGAGTTCTGCACCGGTCAGAACGGTGATAATAAGCCCAACAGGGAACACTGCTCCCAGAATGAGCTGGCCCATACCTGCGCCGAGATTGTCAGCAACAGCGGTTGAACATACGGTCGCCAAGGCTCCTCCCATGGCGATGTATGCACCGGACATAAAGCCCCGAAGGACCATGTTCCACCACTCGAGGCCAACTTTGTACTTGCCTGCTCCTGCTCCTTTTGCAATTATTTGCACTGGTGGATGAAATACCATTGTTTTGTCACACCTTCACAGATTACCTAACCAATACCACACAAAAATCTGGTTAGGCTTAAAGAATAAGTATTTTGTGATAGTATTAAACACTTTTGTTTTGTTTGGGGCAATTTATGGCTTTAAAATCCAAAACAGAGTTAGAATTACAGACTTAAAAATTTCCTTAAAAGTCTTTGCCGAAGAGCGCTGCACCAGATCCCTCTCTTTCATCATATTTGCTTCCGTGTCTCCTCCATGTGATCAAACGATTGATGACTCTGTTCATTGTATATACTGAGGGCATGATTTCATCAGTTATTCAGGTCTTACAATCTCTCTCTTGGAAAGAAAAGATCATCACGACAGTAATTCTTCTTCTGGTATGGGGCGGAGTTGTGGTAGCAGTTACCCTTTCCCACTATGAAATTATTAATGATCCCGGTACCTTCTTCTGGGGTTGTATTGCAGGAACGCTGGTTTTATCGTATCTCTCTCTTAAAAAAGAAAAACTCGACGTTGTATCCCTGCTTACTCCGGTTTATGCGGTCATTATCTTTACCGCTCTTGATATTCCTCCAACCCTTTTTCTTCAGATATTATTTGCTGCCTCTATTACTGCCCTGGTGATCAGGCTCCATATGCAATTTTCAGTTTCCGGGAGAGTGGAGTGAATCATCATACCATATCTCCGATGGATATCTAACCCTGCGGTAATAACTCATACGCATATTTCTCAAAAATTATGATGATTCTGTATTACTGGTTCAGATGAAGAGAGTCACTCTTATCCCACCGATCATTGCAGATATTGTATACCTTGCGGTAACTGGCGTAGCCGGTGTCCAGTTTCTTGAAGCCTCATTCTGTCCTGATTGTGCCGGGCTTCTGATCAGCCATGATCTCAAACAAAGACGGTTCTCAACCGTCCTGACTCCTACAGGTCCCGATCAAATATATGTGCAAGTGAAGCGTTTCCACTGCAGGGAATGCGGGCGGCTCTGTTATGCAGATGCACCCTTTTATGAAAATAGCAGATTTGGATCACCGGTTGTTGATCTCTGCGTTGCACTCTCAAAGGATTTTACATACTCCCAGACTGCAACGATCCTTAAGAACATTGGCATTGTTATTGATCGGGGAACGGTGCGCAAGACCGTACTAGCCCACACTCATGAGATTGATCTTGCAGATCTCTTTGGGATCAGGCTTCCCCGTTCTGTTCTCTCACTCTCAACTCTGATGACCGATGCAGATCCGTTACGACCAATTTCCGGGCGGGATGTGCTTCAGGCATGCGGATTTCCTGTATCCTGATCAATAACTCGTAATTTTGAACCGGATCCAATAAGAAACCATTATTGGCATAACCGATGACCTCAGATGAGAGGATCCTTATGGAACTGAACGGTGTAACGATTGATAACACATTTGCTGAAGGATTTCCCAT
>NZ_JAJRBM010000400.1 GCF_028679455.1 Methanospirillum sp.
TCGGTATTATTTCTTCTGGCACCAGTAATCAAACCTCCTTACCTATTTGAACATATTGCTACTTATACGTGAGCATAACAGGTTTCGTAAATAATCAGACTTTTCCCGGATTTAACTGAAAGAAGGAGAAAGGATGAACTATCCTGCACCGTTGCATGCGCTATCCAGATTTGGTAACTCCATGAATCCGTTATCTCGGGAATCGGTCCGTTCTTTCTCAACAATGCTGATATCTTCAGATCGATCTTCAGTCCGGCCAGACCTCTCTACGAGCGTTGCTGGTACAAGCATGTCAGCCCGGTATAGCATACCGGTACTGTCAAGTTCTGCAAATGAAAAGCCATTCCGCTCTTCAATCCGTACGATCGTTCCTACGGTACCGGTCCTGGGATACCGGACCGGTGTTCCAATATCCATGATGACACTCATGAATCCTTCCTTATCCCCAGAATGCTTAAACCTTCCCTCAAATCAGGCGACAACAGATCCCGCCTGGATCTGATCATCGGTAACTTGGTATTCTTTTCCGGTTGAAACGATCTTGTATGGTCCGGTAGTTGTAACATCACCTATTTTTGCATTGGTTGGATATGGAACCGTGAATGTTCCATTGGTACTCTCCTGCCGGTACACAAAGTTCCGCCCGGTATTCGTCGTCACCGGGATCTCAATAACACCCTCGCCGTGAATAACTGCTCCGGGGACATACTCAAAGATCTTGACATATCTGATATCAGGAAGACTCTCTGGAGATGCACGGGTTGGAGACTCATGAACCAGCCGGTAATGCTGGAGTGCAGGAACCTTGGATACCGGTTCAGTGTAGGCATAATTTACCAGTGCTGTTCCATACTCAGGACCGAGGGAAGAGTTTGAACTCTCCAGCAATGCGGCTCCTGCAGCATACGGCATCTGTGAACCGTTCACAATCACCGGGTCAGAAGTCTTGGAGAATTCAGGTTTCATGTACTGAATATAATGAACCTGCCTGGGTTCAGCCATAGATCCATCAAAATTGTGTAATTTGGAGACCATCGTCTGGTAGTATGGCTCCATGAAGAATGGGAAGTTCTGCCCCGTATTTGGGTTGTCCGGGTTGGGAAGGATAAAATTACGCTGGTAAGGGGCTGCCCCTACATCAGGATTATCCCAGGTTGTCATTGCCCAGAACTTTCCGGTATCCATCTCATAATCAGTGATTACATATCGTGTCTTCAGTTTGTCAAGGATACCAGATGCCTCTGATTCATTAGTCGTAATGAAGTACCGTGCTGCACCAAATTTCCCGTCAACTCCGTACTGGAACGGGTTTGCATTCGGCATCCGTTTCCCCAGGAACGTGATGATATGCCCATAGTCCCACCAGGACATAACACCATAAGCCTGTGCCGGTGGCTTCCATTGGTCTTTCTGGTAAATTGTATAATAGTCAACTCCGGTATCCGGAGTATTATGACCCATCCATTCAGTAGCTTCCCGCCAGTCAGGATTCAGATTGAACGAACCGATCGCCAGATCACGGCCGATGGAATTGTATGTAAAGAGAGCACCGAGAAGAATCACGGCAACCAGAAAGATCATACTACCGGTTGAGACTGACTGACTGTGTGATCTTTTTTGACGCCCCTGATAGGCTTCCTTCTGTTTCCCTCCTTTCAGATGAGCAGAAGGCTCCTCCTTGATCTGACCTGCCCTTTTCTTTTGGATCAGATCAATACCATACCCAATAGAGATTCCTCCAAGCATTGCGGCAGGAACTGCGAGGTAATACTCATATCTGATATGCTGGATGGTTGCGTAGAAAACAACCACAGACCAGATGAGAATAAAAACATACGAGGGACAGAGTTCTTTTCGCAACTTATTCAGCAGAACTCCGATACCTATCACAAACAGGATCAGACTGTACTGGAAGGTTCGCCAGGCATCATCAAATGTCCAGGGTCTCGCTTCCTGAATCGTCTTCCAATGAATTTCCTGACCAAAAAACTGATTCGCATTCGCCAGGAGATAATTAAATAGTTCCGGGGAGAGTAACGCAAGAAGAATGGTACCCAGAACCGTGACTCCCACAAGTGCCAGTATGTAGTGAGTTAGTGACCGGTCTCTGAGTTTCCATGAAAATGCAAAGAGGATCCAGGTACCCAGAATAATCAGGGCATATGCAACCGGATGACCGGTAGTATAGTAATTTAACCCTCCTTCACCATGAACACCGATGATAAAAAATCCGATGATCGCGACCAGAAAGGTCATGGTGTTGACCACAACAGCTGAAGCACCGAGATGTCCGATATACCGCTGAATGATAAACCAGATCGGGGTAAACATCCCTACCAGCAGTGCGAAGAGGATCATGGTTGGCATCAGGGCCAGCCCAAACACATACAACACACCACAGATCAGTCCCAGTACTGCAGGGATCTTCCAGGTCTTCCGATCTTCAATAGTAACCGGATTGCGCCTGCAGTACACAAGGGCACTTACATACCCAAGACAGAAGAGGGTACTAAAGAGAACCTCGCCGATATGATGATCAAAATACCCGTAATAGGATCTGAAAAAAAACTGTCCCGGACATATCGCGATAAAAAATCCGGCTATTAGTCCGGCCTTCCAGTCTGCAACCTTTTTTACCAGGAAGAAGAGAATCGGGACCATAAGGGCAGCCATGACACAGGGAATAAGAAGACAGACTGAAATGATGTCGGGGCGTGCATGAGCTCCGAACAACAGGCATACCGCACTGCTCATGAGTGGAAAGAGCGGACCCCAGTGCATCGGCTGACCCTGAGGGAAATAGGTCATCGGGTCAAACCAGGCAATGTTGGGGAAGTTGGCAAGACACAGTTCAACCCGCCTGAGTTGGTAAGTTGGATCATCCATTCCAACATTTGACAGTACATCAGAGTTACCTGACAGCACAGGTATAATCCTGATAATCAAAGAAAATGCCGTAATTACTAAAAGAACAGCCCCTATCAGGAGCATTTTTGGTTGTTTTAAGATGGAAACACTCATATTATTTCTCCGGGGATTTTTTTCCGTCATCAGAACAGGTGAGGTAACAACGGTTTGCACTATCCATGAAAAAATTCATCTGATCCCGAATGATGTCATCAATCGAATGGCGCACCTGATACCCAAGGTGTTGTATCTTGGTGATATCAGAGAAGAGAATCGGAACTTCTGAGGGACGGAACCGATCTGGATCAAATTGTATCCTGATTTCAGGACCTTCTGTCTTCACCAGTATGCCTTTATCTTCAACACCAAATGAGATCTCATCAGAAAGGATCATCTGATCTATCAACGGTTTCTCAAATGAAACTCCAAAAATTGAGGACTTATCAGAAGATAAAGGGTTTTTCACATGTTTTTCATTTTGGACTGTGGAAATCGCGTGGATGGTATGACCTGAAGCCTCAATGCTGGAGAGCAGATAACTGAGCACTGAAGTGGTTCGGTTTGAGCCCACATTGTACACATCACCATGCTGTCCTTTTCTTGCAATCAGTTGATAACCTTCGATAATATCATCAATATGCGACCAGTCCCTGCAGGCATTCACATTTCCAATGGAGATCTGATCGATCTCACCATGGTTCAGTTGGGTCACCTGGCTGGTTATGACTGAGGTGACAAACTGGTTCCCCCTTCCCGCACCCTCATGATTAAAAGAGCGGGAAACCAGAGTTTTCAGACCATAGGTGTGAAAATAATTTCTAAAAAGGAACTCCCCATAGACTTTACTGGTTGCATAGGGAGACATTGGTCTGAATGGATTGTTCTCAGAGATCGGTAACTCAGGTATCCGGGAAGGTTCAGGAAATACGGATCCGTATTTCGTTTTCAGAAGCGTATACTGCTCTTCTGAACTGATGACAAGACCATACTCTTCACTGGTACCTGCAAACAGCATCACTGGATCTACTTCGTTCTGCCTGACAGCCTCAAGCAGATTCATCGTCCCGATACCATTAATATGAGCAGTTTCAAGAGGATGCGAAAAAGAGCGGGGAACAAATGACTGGGCTGCCAGATGAAAAATGTAGTCAGGCTCTGCTGTTTCTATTGCATGGGTAAGACCGGGAAGATCTTCGAGACTTCCCTCAACATACGTGATGGAATCTTCAATATTATTATGAGCGATATTCTTTGGAATGGCTCCATCAGCACGTCGACGGATGAGGCCATAGACATTCGCCCCTTTGTCCACAAGATTACGGGCAAGATATGAACCTACAAAACCACTAACGCCGGTGATGAGGACGCGTGATTCATCCCACTTCAAGATCACACCATCTCGTGAACCATAAATGCGTGATTATTCAATGCCGGTATGATTAACATGATTCTATCAGCGTATGCACATACGTGGATATTTGTTCTTTAAATAACTTGTAATCAAACCGCGATGCCTGTGCTCGTGATGCTTCTGCATATCTACCTGGATTTCGATCGATCATAGACACCGCCTCCACGATCGAAAGAAGATCCGGTGCCACCAGAAGACCAGTATAACCGTCAATAACGGTCTCCAGATACCCCCCCTCTTTGGTAGCGACAACCGGTTTGCCACATGCCATTGCCTCAAGCGGGGTAAGACCGTAATCCTCATCGATTGCAGTAGTAAGAAATCCACGGCAGGATCCATAGAGTTCAGCGAGTTCAGTGTCACTCACCGCTCCTAAAAATTCTACATTAGAGGGAGCATTTTTGGCAAGATCCTCAAATCCGGGATAGAGTCTCCCGGCAATTTTTAGTTTCTTATCTGGCATTTTTCTGAATGCTTCAACCTGGAGTTCGATTCTTTTCCATTTATCGACCCGGGAGACTGATAACCAGAAATCGTGATACCCACGATTCTGATATTGTTCCATGTGTATTGGAGGATATATTACCGATGCCTTGCGCTGATAAGCCTTCCAGATGCGATTCCTGACATTGTGGGAGATACCGGCAATATGAGTGACATGGTTGATGACAAACCTGCGATCCAGATAACGGAAAAGAGTCAGAACAATACAGAATAACATCCGTTTCATGCGAGGGAGATCAGCAAGAGTCTGATAATACATATCATAGAGTGCCCTCCTGGGAGTGAGCATAACATAACAATGCGGATGATCCCGGCCAAGAAACCGCAGAGCCATGTCATCAGTTACAATGAAGAAATCGTAATCCAATTTCAAAGAACGGAAAAGACGCATCCCGGCTAATTGTTTCAGGGGTTCAACAGGCAAGGAAACATTCAGTGGATGAAACCGTACCTGTTGGGCCCGGGGATACCATTCACCAAGACGAGGATTGTAACTCAGGCACACGATGGTAGCATCAAGCGCTGTTGCCATATCAATAAAGAACCGCTCTGCTCCTCCGGGAACAGCAAAATCCAGGCAGGAAAGAATGGCAATTCTCATACCTGCTCCCGGTTGATCATCAGGGAAATCTCATGATCATATTTCTCTGCAATCGCATCCCACCTGAGCTCAACCGGCACCTGATATCGCTGAAAACCGGCATTATACACCTGCTCCAATGAGCCTGCAAGTGCATGTTCATCATCAGGTTCCACAAAAGTAGTTCCTTCATACCCGGCAAGACTCTCAACTAGTCCACCAACCTTGGAGGCCAAAACCGGAAGACCATATGAGATCCCGATATGAGCAACCCCGCTTTGTGAAGCCCGGGTGTATGGGAGAACGAGTGCATCGGCAGCTGAAAAATAAAGAGGGATCTCCTCATCTGACGCATACTTGTTCAGGAGATGAATGTGGTCTGCTGCAGGAGATCTTGAGACTGCTTCAAGTGATGCATGATCTTCCCATGCTTCACCAACAATGAGGAGGTACGAATTACTCCTAATCTTTTCAGGAAGCAGTTCAAACGCATGGATTAGATTGCTAACCCCCTTATATGGTCTGATCAAACCAAAGAACAGAAAGACAAACCGATCCTGAAGCATCAGACTTTTTTTACAGGTAGTATGATCTAGGATTGCATAGTGATCGTACAGACCATGGGGAATAATCCCAATCTGATTCTCCGAAATATGATAATGTGTAGCGATAAGATGTCGATCATGTTCTGAATGAACCACGTATCTGGATGCCATTCGTCGAATCAGCCTCCCCATAACTCGGGCATACACACGAATCGGACCGACCGAAAACTCCAGTGGATCTACAACTTCATGAAACTCAATCATCACCGGTTTTTTGGCAGTGTTCAGGAGGAGAAGGGCCAGGTACATATGAGCGACACTGGAAGTCCACCATTCCAGAATCACCACATCAGATCTTCGAATCTCCTGTGAACCTCTGAACCAGGTGACAGGATTATACCAGTCAAGAGACTCTTGAACCCTGATACCATCATTAAATTTCAGGGAGGACAACTCGGTTCCAACTCTTCTCCATCCGGGGAAAAGTCTTCGTGGTAGCATATATCTGAAAAGAAGACTCGTAACCTGAAAGTGTTCTGCAAGAGCATTGGAGAGACGGAGAGTGTAATAACTGATTCCAGAAAGGAAACGGGGTGAGGGGCCAACAACCACGATATTACCCTTTTTCATATTAAATATCCCAGAACTCACGCAAATCACTCAACCGTAACACTCTTCGCAAGGTTACGGGGCTTGTCAATCTCCCGCCCTAGATTTGTAGCAGTATGATATGCAAGAAGTTGTAAAATTACCGTTGATGTCAGAATCTGAAGATACAGATGCTCAACTTCAAGTGGTATGAGAACATCCACGAGTTCATACAGCTCGGTATCATCCTTCGAACCGATGGCAATAATCGGGGTTCCTCTGGCTTTCATCTCTTTGAGGTTACCAAGCATTACCGCATATGCAGGCCCAGGCATGCAGATCGCTACTACCGGTGTTTCAGAAGAGAGGAGAGAGAACGGCCCATGCTTAATCTCACCCGCAGCATATGCTTCCGCATGGATATATGAGATCTCTTTCATCTTCAGAGCCCCTTCCATCATCACTGGATAAAAGGATCCCCGCCCCACAAAAAAAATATGGTTTGCAGAACTACAGAGATGAACTGCTTCCCCAAGTTCAAGTTGGAGAACCTTTTTGATCGCAAAACCCGCATGAGAAAGGATCGCATCACAGGCATTACCTGACAGGAGATTAACAACCTGCAGGAGAATCCCGAGTTGTGCAATAAATGACTTTGTTGCAGCAACACTGATCTCAGGTCCTGCCTGCATCAGGATGGTCGCATCTGCGTGCCGGGTGATTGTACTATTCAGTACATTTGTAATCGCGATCGTCGGTACATTATTACAATTACCCTTTTTTATTGCAGAAAGGGTATCTGCAGTCTCACCTGACTGTGATATACCGATAATGAGATCACCAAAAGGTATTGAATTATATTTATATTCTGAACCCAGTTCGACCCGGACAGGGATACCACAGGTTGATTCTATCAGATATCTGAAGATAAACCCTGCATGGTATGAACTTCCACAGGCAACCACCGTGATCGATCGGGTATCACGAAAGAAAGATGGAAGTGATTGAGGAGTAAGAGAGTGAATCGCCCGGTTGATCACATCAGGCTGCTCATATATCTCTTTGAGCATGAAATGAGCAAATCCACCTTTTTGAACAGTATCGGGAGTCCATTGGATCTCCTGAACCTGTCTATCCTGAATAATAGACCCCTGATATATCATGTGCGTATCAGGATGAATTTCAGCAATATCACCATCCTCAAGATAGATAACCCGGTTGGTGTATTCAAGGAGGGGAGTGATGTCAGATGCGGCAAAGAGTTCATTATCACCGATTCCCAACACAAGAGGGCTTTGGTTCCTCGCTGCAACGATACAATTATCATCTTCTGATATTGCCAGGATTGCATAAGACCCTTCAAGTTTTTCTACGATCCTGGACATCGCCTCAAGCAGATTACCTTCATACGCATCCTCAAGAAGATGGGGGATGACTTCAGTGTCAGTTTCAGATCTAAAGGTATGGCCACGACTAATAAGATCCCGTTTCAGTACAGCATAATTTTCAATGATGCCGTTGTGGACAACGACTATCCTACCTTTACAATCGAGATGGGGATGTGCATTGATATCAGAAGGAATTCCATGAGTAGCCCAACGGGTATGCCCAATTCCACAGATTCCCTGCAATGCTGATGCGTCAGGTAAAATATTAGAGACGTTCCCTTTTTTTTTATAAATTGAAATCCCGTCAGAACGGGTTGCAACTCCATAACTATCGTAGCCCCGGTACTCCAGTTGTTTCAGGCAATCCAGTAACACCGGAGCAGCTTGCCGGTATCCAATGTACCCCACTATCCCACACAATTCACATCACCCTGGTGTGATCTGGAATTACTTTTGAACGAAGGCGTAGAGGACCATTGTTACCATCAATCTGACAATCATTGCCAACGATACTGTTTTCATATATAATCATCGGGGAAGAGACGACTCCGTTCCCCATGATAACTCCGCAGGATGAACGCACCGCTTCATCGCCCATCTCAATAATGCCAGAACCGGGTTTAATGATCGTATGTTCACCAAGGGTACATGCTTCTCCCATTACTGCAGAAGTTACCGTTGAATGAGATGCAATAATGCAATCATCCATTACCAGAGAGTCACCCAGAACTGAAAACGGTTCAATTACCACCCGGGATCCAATACTAGTATCGGGATTGATCACCACATTCGAACTGATCACACAGTCATCCCCAATGACGGTAGGTCCCCGGATCACACAGTGGGGCCCGATTACCGAACCTCTGCCGATAGAAACCACCCCTTCGATGATAGCACCTGCACTGATTGTCCCCGCTCGGGAGGAGGATGTTTGCCGCAACAGCCTGCTATTCATGCTCAAAAGATCCCAGGGATAGATGGCATCCTGCCATTCAAGGGCATACACTGCTGCAATGGGATTTCCTTTTGAGATGATGGTATTTATGGCATCAGTCAGGTTGAATTCAGTCATATCTGCAAGGAATGCGTGTTTGAGATAATACACCCCACAACTGACAGTCATTCGGTTTGCATGAGCAGGCTTTTCAATAATCCCCTTCACAAGCCCATCTTCGATTTGGACAACTCCGAAATTTGAGGGATGAATGTGAGTGGTGATGAGCATTGAATTTGAGATTTGTAACAACTCTTTCAACGAGAGGGGATCAACATAATTGTCGCCAGGCAATACGAGCAGATCATCTGATATGAGATCCCTAGCACAGAATAATGCATGACCGGTCCCAAGTTGATCCTTCTGTTCTACTACTCTCACCTGGACCGGGAGCCTGATAAGATGCTGCATAACCTGCTCCTTACGGTACCCGACAACTACAATGATGTCACGGATCCCACATTTGAGCAGTGAATCAACAAGGTGCTCAAGAATCGGGCGGTTTCCAACCGGGATTAACGCTTTGGGGCGATTCTGGGTCAAGGGTCTGAGTCTGGTTCCTTCACCTGCCGCAAGAATAACAGCCTGTACGGTCATCGTTTCACCACCGAGTCATCACTGATAACCCCCTCAACAAAGGTATGAGGTGCTATCCGACACCGGTTACCTATCACGGAACCGACATTCACCGAGCAGTTTATCCCGAAAAGAACATCATCACCGATAATAGCACCGAATTTTTTCCTACGGGTACTTACTCCGCCCACGGAGATGTGTTTTTTATCGTGACGAAGATTGGCAATTTTTGTTCCTGCTCCGAAGTTACACCCACTGGCGATCACACTATCTCCCACGTAATTGAAGTGGGGAATATTCGTGTTGCTCATCACGATTGAATTCTTAAGTTCAATACTATGACCAATGTGACAATTGTCTCCGATAGCGGTTGCTCCCCGGATGTAGGCATGAGGACCTACCCGACAGTTTATTCCAATAATACAGGGGCCTTCAATATATGTTCCCGACTTAACGATCGTTCCTTTTCCAACCTGAACAGGCCCCTTGATCACAACACCATCTTCAATCTCACCTTCAACCAGAGATGAGAGAGAGGCAAGAAAAACCTCATTTGCATTCAGCAGATCCCATGGGGATCCAAGATCAACCCATGAGGAGAGAGTTACTGCATGCAACCTCCCTTCTCTGATGAACGGCTCCAACGCATCTGTCAGTTCAAGTTCTCCCCGGGGGGATGGGCTGATCTGATCCAGATAGGTACCGATCTCACGATTCAACAGGTACAATCCTGCGTTGATTAGATTAGTTTTTGGTTTATCGCTTTTTTCTTCAAGACCAGTTACAATTCCGTTTTCTATCGTGACAACACCAAAATCCTGTGGGTGCTCAGACTGGCAGATACCCATTGCAGGAACTGGAGATGAGAGAATATTTCTGATGTCATCAAGGGAGAGGATCATATCTCCATTCAACAGCAGGAAAGATCCGGTGATATGGGACATTGTACTCATCACTGCATCTCCGGTCCCCCGCTGGCGTTTCTGTGTCACATACCTGATGGTGACTCCAAAGGGGGATCCATCACCAAAGTGATGGCGGACTGCTGCTTCCTCATATCCCACTACCAGAATTACCTCACTAATCCCTGCATCCCGTACTGTGCAGATCAGATGCTCTAGCATTGGACGGTTTGCAACAGGCAGCATCACCTTTGGACGGGAACCTGTAAGCGGCCTCATCCGTTTCCCTTCACCAGCAGCCAGTATCACACACTGAACCATTAGATCTTTCCTTGTATTGCCATACGAACTAGTTTTTCCCCTTGATCCAGCATTTTTTGAGCATACTCATGCGTTCGCCCTTCTGCAGTGAACCGAATTTTTGGTTCAGTCCCGCTTGCCCTGACCAGACACCAGCCATCATCTTCTTCCAGACGGAGACCATCGGTCGGATTTACAGCCCCAAGGGCATACAGGATCTCATGAGACTGATCCAGATCCAGAGAGTGCCGAAGGATTGGATAGTGAGGGATCGATGCGATCTCTTCTGCAATATTCCACTCTCCTGCCATCTCACAGAAGAGCCCGGCAGCATATGGACCGTCTGGACAGTACGAGATTCGGGGAAAGATCCATGCTCCGGATGGTTCTCCCCCGAAATCCCCCCACTGAACCAGTTGTTCAGATACAAATGCATCTCCGACCGGAGTTCTTCTTACTTCTGCAACCTCTTCTACTGCCATTGATGCATCATAGGTAGTAACCACCCGCTTTGCCCCCAGATATTTTGCAAAAAGGATGAGCAGGATATCTCCAGGAATGTAGGCACCGGTATTATCAAAAGCCATCATCCGGTCAGCATCCCCGTCATGCACGACCGCACACCGGGCATGGGTTTTTCTGATCAATGATGGGATATATGGAAGATTCTCCTGA
The DNA here is from genome assembly GCF_028679455.1 of Methanospirillum sp. Lineage (GTDB taxonomy): Archaea > Halobacteriota > Methanomicrobia > Methanomicrobiales > Methanospirillaceae > Methanospirillum. Next base: position 11,371 of record NZ_JAJRBM010000400.1, read on the forward strand.
AGTGGCTCTGATGGACGTGAAAACCTTCCTGCAGGGTTGGCATTTATAGATAGAACTGACGCTCCTGCATCACCCAATAACTGTGGAGTAAGTGCACAACCAGCCCCATTTCCACAATCAAGAATTACCGGGAGTTTTTCCTGTACCTCTATATTTTGAAGGATGGTTTCCCGATGAGGAGTAAGAGGATCATACTCTTTCAATACGCCCTGATTAAGCCAGTTAGCAGAGGAAAGAGAGGAGAGAGCATCTTCAACCTCATCCTGTTGACATGTTTTGAAGGAGGAACCATCCGGATTAAAAAGTTTCAGCCCGTTATAGGGATCAGGATTATGCGAAGCAGTTACCATACAGGCTGCTTGCGTAAAACGACAATTATATGCAATTGAAGGTGTGGGGGCTACACCACCAATATAAACATCAGCTCCGGCACTACACACGCCCGCAATAAACGAGTTGGATAGGGCAGGACCGGTTGTTCTGCAGTCCCTTCCAACAAGGACTGAGTTAACCTTATTTCCCACCGCTATTCCCACCTGAAGAGCAAGACTCATAAGATCCTGATCATAGAGGCGGCGAATACCTGAAGAGCCAAAGAGCATAGTACTGATCAGGTACGCGGTCTAACCATTAGATATTCGTCCTGCCATATGGGCAGTAATGACAACTATGAGTAAGAACCGCAACCCCGGCAGTAGAGGGGCCGACAAAGAGATATTTTTCACCTGGCTCTTCAGGAATAAACCCGTGCTCATCGCTGATCATCCCATCAGCTGAGACCAGAATAACATCTGCTTCCTCCGGGGACGCTACCAGTTGTGATGAAAACCGATCACGAACGTTATCCATCGTACCACAGCACCATATCTTCTTTCCTGCAAGGAGAGACTCAAGTTCTTTCATACATGAGATGTGAGATTCAGGAAGACAAGCATGCAATTTGCGTGATGTACACAGAAAACCGGTTAATGCGTTGAGAATTCCGGCAGCTGCTGAACGCAACGCAGGTTTTCCGAGAGATGCCCCAAACATAAACGAGGGTTTTGTTGTTATTCGAACCGGATCATCAGTTGCGATACCTGCAGATCGTCCCCCAAACGTAACCCGGAGAAGAGCACCACGTTCATGTGCACATCGCACAACTTCACTTTCCTGCTCCAGGATTACCGGATTATCAGAGATGCCACAATCTTCCACCATGGACTCAATCAATGTAACTGCTTTGTTAATAATATGCATAAATATCCTTTTTTACTGGATCATTACCTTATTCATCAGGCTGACCTTGAAGAGTATCCTTACGTATTCCATCCATATTCTCCAATCAGGGGAACAAACCTGACACCTTCAAATCGTTCAGTTAATATCCCCTGAAATTTTTTTGTCAGACGTATGAGTTCCTGTATTTGTGCTGTTCCAACCGGAGCAACAAGCCTGCCATCATCTGCAAGCTGCTGCATTAGCGGAGGAGGAATTGCAGGAGTCGCTGCGGTTATGATGATCCCATCATACGGGGCCATATCTTCCCACCCGAGGGTTCCATCAGTGACAAATACCGTAACGTTTTGGATCCGGGCTCGCTGAAGATTCTCTCTGGCTCCTTCTGCCAGAGCAGGTATTCGTTCAAGACTGATCACTTTGGTACCCATTGTTGCTAGTACTGCTGCCTGATAACCGGTACCGGTTCCAATCTCGAGCACCTGATCTCCTACATCCGGTGCTAATAGTTCTGTCATCCTGGCAACAATGTAGGGTTGCGAGATTGTTTGATCATGACCTATTGGAATCGGATAGTCATGATATGCCAGATGTGTGAACTTTTCGGGTACAAAGAGATGGCGGGGGATCTGCTCCATTGCCGAAAGAACGCTCTGACTCTTTACACCACGGGAACGTATCTGGGTCTTGACCATATCCATTCTCTCCCCCGCCCTTCCCGGATCCATGAATATCAGAATCCCGACTTCTCTGCAGCGTCAATGGCTGCATTGATCTGGTCCTGCAGGACATCAGGAAGACCTTCGACCCTTACATCGAGAAATCCCCTGATGATCGTTGCCGTTGCGGTCTCTTCATCAAGGCCACGTGCCATCAGGTATTCAATCTCGTCTTTTGCGATCTTTCCAACCGCTGCTTCATGGGACAATTCGGTGTCAACGACTTCACCCCGGATCTCAGGAATTGCATGAATCGTTCCGTCTTTTAAGATTAATCCTTTGCATTCGATGTGCCCACGGGTTCCTTTTACCTTTCCCTGAATCATTCCACGCGAGAAGATAAATCCACCAGTGGTTATGGCACGAGTCAGAAGTTCAGCACTCGTTCCGTGGGCATTCAGGTTGACCGTAGACCCAAGATCCAGAAGTGAACCTGACGGGGCGACAACCACACTCGAAAACCTGCCTACTGCATTCTCTCCATTGAGGTGACAAACCGGAGACATCTGTATCTTTCGTACTGGTTCCATACAGACATAATTTGAAAGAAATACACCATTTTCTTCAACAATGGAAGCACTCCGGGGATAGACTGCGATATTTTTTCCCCAGTTATGGATCATGGTTGAGGTGACTTTGGCTCCTTTGCCTACATAAAACTCAGTGACACCGATATGAGTGCCACTACTGCGTGCCGATGCCGAGGTGCAGCCAGAGATGATATGAAGTTCTGATCCCTCCTCAGCGATGATAATATTGTGTACATGCTGCACTGGAGAATCAGACATCAACAGACAGGCCTGCAGCGGATAAACACTTTTTGTCCCTTTCTTCGCGATGATGACAAAACCGCGGGGGTCCTGCTGGGCAGCCACGTACCGGGTAAATTTGTCTTTATCCTTTGATACTACCTTCCAAACATAATCCTGTACCCAAGGGTACTGTTGAAGCGCTTTGCCTAACGTCAGAAACTCAATACCACTGCAGTCGGAGGTGACATGACAGACATCCTGATCCTTCTGAAAGAAGCTTCCCGAACGGTTTTTCATATCGACTTCCAGACCGGTCAGGGCAAGCCGCCGTTGATCTTCTGGTGACAGATCAGTCATCTGTATTTTTTCAGGCATAATCCTCCAAAGTTATCAATTATCGGGTCCCCTGTGATGATGTAATCAGGGGAACTGGACGATTAATCTTATTCATGTTCTGAGAGGCATGGGCTAAATACATACGCTGGCGGGTCGTCCATCAATCCATATGGATCAGTTCAGGGATCGATGCAACTGACTGAACTATGTGAGTAGGTTGTACATGTGAACTCTCCAAATCCTTAGCATTGTACTTTCCTGTCCGGACCAGTGCACCCTGAAGTCCGCATGCCATCGCACCCCCAACATCAGTGTTGATATCATCTCCTATCATCAGCGTTGTCTCGGGTTCTGCCCCCATACTCGCGAGTGCTTCTCTGAAAAAATCAGGAGATGGTTTTCCCATGAGAAGAGCTGACTTCCCGGATGCAAATTCCAATCCTTTAATAAAGGCACCTGCACCGAGTGAGAGGCCATCAGCATCCATCCAGTATCGATCTTTTTCAAGGGCAATAAGTTCGGCTCCTGCCATAATCTGGCGGAATACCAGGTTTATTGAATCATAAGTAAATTGATCTCCTGCATCACCAACGACGACCACATCTGCATCAGGGGTAAGAGATATTCCTGCATTTACAAAATCTTCTTTGAGATCATCACTGACCAGGAGGGTGCATGATATATGATACCGATTTTTCAGGTACTGGATTGCTGCTCCTGCAGGAGTGATGATCTGTGTCTCCTGAACCGGCAGATTCAGGCGTTTGAGCTTTTCAAGGACCGTTTTCCGTGATTTCCGGGTCCCGTTGGAGATAAACCGATATGGGATCTTCTCCTGCTGCAGAAACCTAATTGCATCAGTAGCACCTGCAATAGGCTCCATCCCAGTGAATAGTGTCCCATCAATATCAAAAAGGACAGCGTGGACAAGCATGATAGAACTTTATCTTCAGAATACCTTTGAAGTTCTCTGGATCGATAGGGAGAGAGATGAGAAATTATAATAAGATGTAAGTCCCACGTTGTAAAGCATCTGCATCGATGGTCTAGAGGCATGACTTTGGCCTTCCAAGCCAATAGCTCGGGTTCAATTCCCGATCGATGCATTGTAACAACGAGTTCAATTCGTTGCTAACCTTTTTTAAGACCCGGATCATAACTCGCGTATGTCATCATGCGTCCCCGTTTTCACTGACAATGATCGCTTTTGCGGCGTCAAAGCCGAATATCAGGACCGTGCACTCGCTCATGCACTTGAAAGCGGCAGGATTACACCAGATGACTCATGCCTGATCTCCTCATTCGTAGCTGAACGGAGGATCACCGGGGGCATCAGCAGAAAACGGATCCTCAAACTCGTCTCCTGCCTCATCACCATCCGGAGGTTCATCCCACCCTATCGTGAACTCACCCTCCATACACTATACCGCGGAGTGGATCTGATCCAGACCTCTGAGTCATCCAGGGGAAGACCATTCTCTCAGAACACAAAGATCGACCTGATCGCAACCATCAAGCTCTTCTCACTGTGGCTCCTCGAGACCGAAGTGATCACCATCCCGGAGAAGAAGATCAGAGCCATCAAGACACCCAAGAAACTCCCGACCAAGACCGCCGCTGACATCCTGACCGGGGATGAGATCGAAGCCCTGATCTCTGGATGTCAGACATCCCGGGATCGTGCCTTACTCATGACCATGTACGAAGGAGGGTTCAGGGTCGGAGAACTCGGAACGATGAAATGGGGGGCGCTGAAGTTTGATGGAACCGGGGTTATCGTTAATGTCACGTTCAAGACCGGAAAGCCCCGGTATATCCGTCTGGTCATGGCAAAGGAACACCTGATCAAATGGAAGAGCGACTACCCGGAACAGGTGACAGACGAATCTCTGGTCTTCCTCAATGAACGACGCAGACCTATGACCCATGCAGCCATATACCGGCAGCTCGGGCGACTCTGCATGAGGGTTGGGATCACGAAACATATCACCCCCCATATCTTCAGACACTCCCGGATCACCCATCTTATCCAGCAGGGGGTTGGCGAGTCGGTCATCAAACTCATGATGTGGGGATCGATCGACTCAAAGATGTTCATCAACTACGCCCACCTGACCGGAACCGATATCGACCGGGAGATCTTCAAACTCTATGGGATTGAGCCAAGTGCAGCCCAGGTACAGGAAAAGTGTCTCGAACCTAAAGTATGTCCTCACTGCAAGGAGATGAACAGTCCGGTGTCCGCATACTGTCATCTCTGTGGTCAGGCACTTAACGAAGAAGCCCAGTATTCAGCAGATAAATTTATGGAATATATGCTTAATCATCGGGATCTCATGATAAACTTTTTGAATCGGCATTCGCCCCCACAGTAGTCATTTAACCCAACCCTTTTATTATCTCGGATCCTTCTGTGTTAGGATCACATTCGAGTGGTGAAACCATTATTTCCACAGGAGCGAAGCCTGTGATCACTGAAGAGGAGATGCAGGCATATGAACGCAGGACCGGGTTTTATGGGTTCGGCGAGTATCTGGAATCGATCGGTGAAATTCGCATAATTCGAGGCGAAACATGCTAAACTCAAGAATAGATAAACCCCGCTCAAACATTCTGAATCTTGGCGGACACGGAAGTCGGGCGGGGGTATGCTACTCGTATAATGTTCTGAGCTCATCATTCTTTCTGTCACCCGGAGGCGGTCAGTATGGGATGCGGTAACGGGAATACCGGTGAATGCTGCTGTAAATCAGATTCGTCGCATACCTGTTCCTGCTCGCATTCTCACACCAAGCAGACCACCCAGGGGGAAGACAGAGATGATAGAAAGTAGCCATCAGGCCCGCTCTGTCTTTTTTGGTGCTGCTACCCAGCTTAATTCAGAGGGATACA
>NZ_JAJRBM010000401.1 GCF_028679455.1 Methanospirillum sp.
AACGGAGGAAGCCCGGCGGTCGCACGTTTCATCCGTGAACATTTCGAAAAAACCTGGCCTCATCTCGATCTGATGATCACCCTTGAGGATGAACTGAAACAGAATCTCAAAGAACGGCAGATACCAGAGAGCCGGCGCAGAGAGATTCTTACTTCTATTCTGTATGATGATGAGATCTGGCAGGCCCTTCAGCGGGGACTTGAGCCGGCAATCACGCTGGCAAAGGAGAAGTATCTGTCATGAGACCAACACTCTTTGCACCCCTGACAATAGCCGGTATCTCTCATCACTCTGCTTCGGTCCCCGAGATTGAAGAGTTTCGTTTTTCTGATGAGACCGGATTTCTCACCCAGGCGCGGGAATGGTTCAAAGGAGTCGCCCTCCTGCAGACCTGTAACCGGGTTGAGGTGATTGTTCATGGGGAGCCTGATATCCTTACAGAATTTCTTCAGAGTCAGGGAAGGATCAGGTTCAAACTCTATCAGGATCAGGAAGCCCTCTCACATCTGCTCGAACTGGCAGCAGGAATCGACTCATTGATCATCGGTGAAGATCAGATTCTCGGCCAGCTCAGACGATCTCTCGCCCTCTCTGAAGAACTCGGGGTAGCGAGCCCTATCCTGGCACTCTGTATCAACAAAGCGATCCACGCAGGGTCTGAAGCACGCCGGAGAACCGGTATCAATAACGGTGCAATTTCGGTAGGATCTGCAGCAGTGCTTCTGGCTGAAGAACAACTGCATACTCTTGAAGGAAAACGGATTCTGATCCTTGGCAGTGGTGAGATGGGAGTACTGGTTACCCAGGCACTTGCCGTAAAAAGGCTCTCGGCTATCTATGTTGCGAACCGGACCCTTGACCGGGCACGGGTACTCGCTCACAAGATCAACGGAACAGCAGTGCCAATGGATGATCTCTACCGATATCTCGCTCTTTCAGATGTGGTGATCTGCTGCACGGCTGCCCCTCATCCGGTTGTCCGTGCCCATGAAGTCAGGGAGGCGATGAAAGGAAGGATCTGGCCACTTGATGGCACCGTAAAACCGATCATCATCGTTGATATCGCCCAGCCCCGGGATGTGGAGGAAGAGGTTGGGGCCATCGAAGGGATCTGTCTCTTCACCATCGATGATCTCAGGCAGGTCAATGACAATACAACCCAACTCAGACAGGAAGCAGCAGTCCAGGCCCGTATCTTCCTTGAAGAGGAACTGGATCAGTTCATCAGGCTCTATAACCGGCGGGCTGCAGATGAGACACTGGCCACTCTGCATACCTGGGCAGAGACCGTGAGAGTTCGTGAACGTGACCGGGCATTTGCCCGGCTCCAGGGATATGATGACCATACCCGGGAGATCGCCGAGGATCTTACCCGGGCACTGACCAGGAAACTTCTGGCTGATGTAACCATGTCAATCAGGTTCTGTGCCGAACGGGGTGAAATCGCCCGTGCTGAAGAGCTGGTCTCGGCAATTACCAGAGGAGAAGGATTATGTTCCCGCAAATCAGAATGAGACGAATCAGGAGGCGTTTCATACGCCCGCTTCTGAATGAAACCCGAATCGCGAAGACAGACCTCATCGCCCCGCTCTTCTTTGATGAGACTGCAACTTCCCCTGTTGCGATACCTTCAATGCCCGGAGTTGTCAGGTATCCCCCGTCAATGGCAGGAGAGGTCTGTACAAATCTGGCATCACGTGGAATCAGAGCAGTACTCCTCTTCGGGGTGCCCAGGGAAAAGGATGAAGCAGCTTCAGGTGCTTTTGCCGATGACGGCGTCATTCAACAGACGGTCAGGGCAATAAAGACAGCAGTACCAGAAATGGTGGTCATCACCGATCTCTGTGCCTGTGAATACACATCACACGGACACTGTGGAGTGATCGGTGACTGCAAAGATGGCGTTGATCTGAAGAACGATCAGTCCCTTGCCCTGATGCAGGAGATAGCAGTATCACACGCTGCCGCCGGTGCAGATATCATTGCTCCTTCGTGCATGCTCGACGGGATGGTAACGGCCCTCAGGTCTGCACTTGATGAGAACGGGTATGAGGAGATCCCGATCATGTCCTACTCATCTAAATTTTCAAGCAGTCTGTACGGTCCATTCCGTGACGCTGCCGGATCCGGATACTCATTCGGGGATCGGACAACATACCAGGCCCCAGTCGGTAACAGGCGGGAAGCGCTCAGGGAGTCAGAACTGGATGCAGCCGAGGGGGCTGACATTCTGATGGTCAAACCGGCAGGATGGTGCGGGGACATCATCTCTGATGTGGCATCGATTGGTCTGCCGGTCGCTGTCTACCAGGTTTCAGGCGAGTACGCGATGATCAAGGCCGCAGCCATGAACGGATGGCTCGATGAGAAACGGGTAGTAATGGAAAGTCTGATCTCCCTTCGCCGGGCAGGAGCGGATCTGATTATCACTTATTTTGCTGAGTCGGTTTGCAGGTGGATTGATGAAGAGCAGTGAATACTACAATATCGCAAAAGAGATCATCCCAGGCGGTGTATCCAGCCCGGTAAGGGCCATTCAGCCATATCCGTTTTACGTTACTGCAGGTCACGGATCCCGGCTACATACTGCAGACGGAACTGACCTCGTTGATTGTTGCGGTGCGTACGGTCCGATGATTCTCGGTCATTCCCATCCGGCAATCCGGGAAGCGATTACGAAGCAACTTGCTGACGGATGGTTGTATGGGACTCCAACCCCTGCTGAGATCACGCTGGCGAAACAGGTAACCCGCGATCATCCCTCAATGAATATGATCAGGTTCGTATCATCAGGATCAGAAGCGACCATGGCAGCACTCAGGCTTGCCCGTGGTTTTACTGGTAGACCGGATATCATCAAAATCGAAGGCGGATTTCACGGAGCACATGATGCAGTCCTCGTCCAGGCAGGATCCGGGTGCACCACGCTCGGTCAGCCTGATTCAGCAGGAATCCCGACTGACCTCGTCAAACACACCAGACAGATCCCGTACAACGATATAGAGTCGCTCACTACTCTTCTTGACCGTGATGCATCATCGATTGCGGCACTGATCATGGAACCGGTACTCGGTAATATCGGCCCGATTCTCCCGGACCCCGGATATCTTGCAGAGGTGAGGAGGGTTACGAGTGAACATGAAGTGCTGCTCATCTTTGATGAGGTGATCACCGGGTACCGGTTAGGTATCGGGGGAGCACAACAGTATTTCGGCATAAAACCGGATCTCACCACACTGGGGAAGATCCTGGGTGGCGGCCTTCCGATCGGAGCATTCGGTGGGAGAAAAGATATCATGAGCATGATTGCCCCGTCAGGCCCGGTCTACCAGGCAGGGACTTTTTCAGGAAACCCCCTCTCACTCACCGCGGGAATTGCCACCCTGAACTGGATCCATGACCATCCCGGCATGTATTCCGACCTTGAGTCCAATGCAGCAACCATTGAGGAGGCCTGCAGAGAGAAGACCGGCTCATTTGTCAGGATTGGATCAATGTTCAAGTATTACTTCAGATCGCAGCCTCCACGAAATTACCGTGAGGCTAAAGAGTCTGATACCACTGCGTTCAGGCAGTTCTGGGAGAAGATGCTCAAAGCAGGCATATTCCTCCCTCCATCCCAGTTTGAGACCAACTTCCTCTCAGTTGCTCATACAGAACAGGATATCGGGGCGATCAGCCAGGCATACCAGACATGCATCTGAAGATCGGTACCCGGGCGTCCATGCTGGCGAGGGCACAGGCTGAAAAGGTTGCCGGACTTCTTCAGAAGGAGGGAATATCTACCGAACTGGTCTTCATCTCAACAGTCGGTGATGAGCGGACCGGTGTTCCCCTTCATGAGATCGGAGGACAGGGGGTGTTTGTCAGAGCGCTTGATGATGCACTGAAAAACAGGGAGATCGATATCGCGGTTCATTCGATGAAAGATATCCCGGCACAGCGGCCTGAAGGACTCGTGACTGCAGCAATCCTGGAAAGAGACTCACCTGCAGATTTTGTGGTTACTGAGAAAGATCGCGACCACATCACTATCATCGGTACCTCCAGTACCAGGAGGACCGCCCAGTTGCAGCGGAACTGGCCGGGGATCACCATTCGTCCACTCAGGGGAAATGTTGACACAAGGATTAGTAAGCTAAAAGCCGGGGAGTATGATGCGATCGTGCTTGCTGAAGCAGGGATGCAACGGCTCTCTCTTACCCTTCCCGGATTCAGACTCGATCCCACCCGTCATGTTCCCTCAACCAACCAGGGAACGATCGCGATAGTTACCAGAGATGAACCTGCGATTACTGCTGCATTCGAACCCATTGATGATCAGGTCACGCGGATCGATACCCTTATCGAACGGGCAGTGATGGAAGAGATCGGTGGTGGTTGTTACACACCGCTCGGAATATACTGTAAAAACCGGTATCTGATCGCCGAGGTTCTCTCACTTGAAGGAGACCGAGTGTTCAGACGTGAACGGAGTGTCAAAGATATTCACGACGCACACCAATTCGGTGAGGAGATCCGAACCGGTGGGCGTGATCTGATAGATGAAGCCTATGACAGGCTGGGGCTTACACATGAGTGATACAAAAGGACAGGTTTTTCTGGTCGGATCCGGACCAGGAGGATGCGGGATGCTGACTATCCGGGCACGGGAAGTGATCGATCAGGCAGAAGTAATCCTTTATGATCAACTGCCTGGAGAGGAGGTTCTTGCCTCACTCCCAAAGACCGCAGAACTGATCGATGTCGGAAAGTACGGCGACAAGCACACCCGGGAACAGAATGAGATTGAACTCCTTATGGTAAGACGGGCAAAGGAAGGGAAGCGGGTCGTCAGACTGAAGGGAGGAGATCCATTCATGTTCGGAAGGGGAGGAGAAGAACTTGAAACATGTCGAGAACATGGTATTCAGGTAGAGGTGGTTCCCGGAGTAACCAGTGCAATCGCAGTACCGGCATCGGTTGGAATACCAGTAACTCACCGGAAATGGGCATCACAGGTCACCGTGATCACCGGGAATGAAGATCCCACCAAGGAAGAATCAGCGATCGACTGGGAGTGGCTGGCCCGAAGCCGGGGCACTATTGTGATTCTCATGGGAGTCAAAAATCTGCCTGTCATCGCACAGACCCTGATCAAATTCGGGAGAGATCCAGTGACACCGGTAGCGGTCATTGAGCGTGGGCTCAGACCAGATCAACGGGAGACGATCGGGACCCTCGCCACCATCGCAGATCTTGCTGCTGCGGCAGGGGTCAGACCTCCGGCAGTTATCGTTGTTGGCGGGGTTGTTTCAATGTACAAATCTGATGATGAACGGATGGTCCGGCCGCCCACCCCTGAAAACCAGTAAGACCCCTTTCCTTTTTGTAAAACTGAACATACTATTCTTTTTTGAGTAGGAGAAGGATTATTATTCACCCACCTGATAGTATCGATCATAGCAGGGTGATTATGCCCTGTAGGGAGAGGTGAAATGTATTCATCCAGGTTATGCAGCGGTGTAATCACGCTGCTTCTTATCGTTCTCCTTGCCGTGAGTACGGCATCAGCCGGATCTCAGGTCACCTGGACAAAATCCGGACTTCTGTATTCAGGGCAGGGAGTTGTTCATCAGTTGCAGATAGATTGTAGTACCCAGTTGGTGTTGCATGCTCCACCTGGTGCCACATTCGATATCTATGCAATAAGAAATTACAACACATTCAGTTCCTGCCAGGGAGGATCCTACATCAGGAGTCATCATGATCGGGCATCAATCGGAGGCGGAGAGACCAGTTCGCTCAATCTCGATCCTGGAACATGGTGTGTCGAGGTTTATGCCAAACAGGGGAGCGGACAGTACCGGCTTGAGGGAAGGAGTTCCTGCCCGGTACCATCGCACCCATTCCCTGATCCTGGTCATGGAAATTCGTGCCCGGCAGGCCAGTGCCAGCCAGGGTGCAGCCCTTACAAAACCGATGTCAAGACCGGGTTCCTGAATCAGGGGCAGAGCAGAACTCTGGCATATTCCATCCCGGGTGAGCGAAGTTATATCGAATGGATCTTGACCGGTCCCTGCGGTAATGAGATCATCCCGATGAATATGATGTCAGCAGGTGAAGTCAATTCGATGAGGACCAGATTCTGTGGTCCTGACTTTGATCTCTATGTCTACCGGCAGGGAAACCCGGGTACGTGGGGATGGTATGCAGACTACGCAGACACCGGATCCGGATCTGATGGGTACGTCGGGGTATCCTATCCGGAAACCGGAGCGATCTACTATGCCCAGATCCATGCCAAACAGGGGGGCGGACAGTACACTCTGACCTGTCGGAGTTACACCTGCCACGATGAAGTGGTTATGATGATGAAACAGCCGGAGATTGCAACCATGATGTATACTGCATCTTCGGTTGCACCCCCATATGGGGGAGAAATGAGAAAACCCTTCCATAACTAATGGAGAAGATTGATTAGGAACGTTGAATAAGATCTTACTGTTATAGATTTTTGCAATCTTAGGGGAGTGGAAAAATGAAACACATTTCAGCATATCTGATTGCTGCTTTGATCCTTGTGATCGTTGCAGTATGTATTACACCTGGTTCTGCAAGTTCCGGGTATTTCTGGTCTAAAAACGGATATCTTTATCAGGGTCAGGCTGCAACCTACGAGATCCAGGTGGACTGTGGGGCACAACTGGTACTGAAAGGTCCATATGGTGCAGATTTTGATATATACGCCATGAGGAGCCCTGTTGGGAGTTGGCCTAATGAAAACTACATTATGGCTCACTACGACAAGTCAGAACTTTCCTATAGCCAGGAGAAGTATCTGAACCTTGACCAGGGATCCTGGTACGTGGTAGTATATTCCTCTTCAGGATACGGCCAGTTTAACCTTGACGCATCAAGCACCTGCAGCGGACCGGTTCCACCACGTCCAGACCCGTGCTATGGTGATCCCAACTGCGGAGGAACCAACTGTGTTCCAGCCGCCACCGATGTCAAGACCGGGTACCTGAACTCAGGTGAAGCAAAGACGTACACCTACCAGATCATGGGAGACCGCAACTACATCGAATGGATCTTATCCGGCCCCTGTGGAGATGAGGTCATTCCGATGGCCATGATGTCATCAAACGATGTCAGTACCATGCGGACCAGTTACTGCGGACCTGACTTCTCGCTCTATATCTACAAGGACTGTGATCCCCGGTACAGAAACTGTGCTGCAAACAAGGCAGACACCAGCAGTGGATCAAACAAATATGTTGGTATAACCTACCCGACCACTGGTTCCCGGTATTATGCACTGGTTTATGCTAAGAACGGCAGCGGTGCATACACACTCTATGCACGCAGTTACAAATGCCAGAATGATGTCATCGCCATGATGACAAAGCCGGACATGGTCACCATGATGAGTACCGCTTCAGATATTGAAGCACCAGTCAGTGTACTCGGTTCAACGTAAGTTCATCCAAATGCCACCAACAGGTGGTAACTTTTTTTCTTTAAGGCTCTAGGCCCGAAGACTCACGATCCAAAAAAAAGATTTATTCGAGCTGATGAACCAGCAGACCGCTCAACAGTTTTGGTTCAAACCAGGTAGATTTCGGTGGCATGATTCCGCCTTCATCAGCGATACTACAGACGGTTGTAACATCAACCGGTTGCATGGCAATTGCAGCAACAAATTCACCTGAGTCAACCTTTGCCATCAGATCACGGATCGGCCTGGCACCACCCAGATACTGAAGCCTTGCATCTCCCCGCGAGTCTGTGATTCCCAGGAATGGAACCAGAACCTGATCCTGGAGAACTGAAACATCAAGCGAATCGATCCGGGATACGGCACCGGTGATCTGGATCGCACATTCATACCACTTTCCTTCCAGATACAGATGGAAAATATGAAGTCCTGGTGTATGCTCTTTGGGGGTTATTGAGTACGCAGCGGGATCAACTGCATCAAAGGGTGATACGGTAGCGACTGCCCGCAGTGCAGTAAGAAACGATTGGGGTGAGTACTCACCGAGGGTGGTAAGGAGCCGGCTGTACCCATGCACTTTCACTTCATCCTCTGCAAAGACCACCCCCATCACATGCCATGTCTCTTCAGGAATACTGATACCAGTCCCGATTCTCCGTTCTGCAACGTTCAGAGCAGATTTACACCGATGATGTCCGTCAGCAATATAAAGCGCCGGGATAGACGCAAAGGTGCCAACTATCTTCTGAATTTTCTGGCTGTCCCGAATTGCATAGATCTGATGAATGCTTCCATTTGCGGCAGTGACCTGCATAAGCGGAGTCCCGACAGCTGCTTCTGCCAGCAGGGTTGCCACTTCCTGATTTTTCAGATGCAGGAGAACAACCGGACCGGTATTCGCATTCATGGTGTCAATATGCCGGGTCCGATCTTCCTCTTTATCATATCTGGTCAGTTCATGCCGGTGAATGACCCCGCTCTTATACTCACGACAGTCCACACAACAGGAGAGACCGGTATAGGATCGTCCTTCATGCAGTACCCGGTACACATAAAGAGCCGGCTTTGATTCCTGAACAAAGATCTCATCCCTCAGGTATTCATCAAAGATCGTTCTCGAAAGGGAATAGACCTGATCAGCATAGGGATCGGTGTCAGGAAGCAGGGCATCAGCTCTGCTGATCCGAAGAAAACTGAGCGGCTGATCGGTGATGATCTCCCGTGCTTCTTTTGCGCTGACTACATCATAGGGGACTGCAGCGATCTGTTGTGCTTTTCCATCAGCAGGCTTCACTGCAGCAAAGGGATATATATGAACCATGTCTCTGACACCAGTTTGCTAATACGTATCCCCCTGCCCCTATAAGAGGGCAGTGACAAACCAGTACAGGTATATGGAAGCCAGGAGTCTGCAGATACGACGGATGAAAGAGGCAGATATCCCTGCCGTCGAGCTAATCGAAAGAAATTCATTCACTGATTCATGGAGCCGGGAGACCCTGGAAGATGCCCTTGAAACATTCCCTGATACCAACTTTATTGCCGAATCTCATGACGGGATTGCAGGTTTCATCATCTGTGGAGTTGAAGACACCGGAGAGGAGATTTATGGCCACATCTGCAGTCTTGCGGTCGCAAAGAGACATCAGGGTTCAGGGATCGGATCTGCATTAGTACAACGGGCAGAATACCAGGTAATGCTTAAGGGCGCTACAGCCATGCAGCTTGAGGTCAGAATCTCAAACCAGAAAGCCCAGCAATTTTATAAAAAAAACGGATATGAACCGGTATTCCATTACGCAGGATATTATGCAAACACCGAGGATGCAATAATCATGATGCGGTGGTTCAGATATTAACAAGGGAAAATTCTGACAAGCGGGACATAGAACACCGTGAACTAATTAATCTCATAACCTGAACCTTTCTGAACATCCTGATCACCGGGTGGTGATCAGGACTGATGATATCATGGAACCCAGATTTGGACTGTTTTTTATTGTGCTGTGTATAGTAATCATCAGCATGTCACCGGTGGCATCAGCCACCAACGAATCATCATCCTTTGATCTTGCAATAACAGATCTGCATACTGCACCATCAGGAGCCCCGGGAAGCCCGCTTTACGCCTGGTTCACCGTAACTAATAAAGGATCACGGATTTCAATGACCGACCAGGTTACGGTCTATCTCTCCCAGGATACGAATATAACTCCTGCCGATTATCCGATTGGTGAATCAGAGATCTCATTCATTCGTCCCGGAAAATCTGTTGAGACGACGCTGGTCGGGACAGTCCCCCTGAACGTTCCTGCCGGAAACTATTATGCAGGAGCATTGCTGACACTCAAATTTGCACTCATAAAAGACGATCATGAAGAAGATAACAGCCGTACTGGCAGCAAGGTCACGATAAATAATACGTATATCAGGAACCAGGACTGGTACAATGAACGGATATCTGAACTGGTGTTGAACTTAACCAACGAAGAGCGGG
>NZ_JAJRBM010000402.1 GCF_028679455.1 Methanospirillum sp.
CTATCCGGTGAATATGGCAGGTCTCCGGTATGGATACTGAAGAGCAGGATACCAAAAAAGAGCATAAATATCCCGAGGATGAGCAGGATGACAACCTCGAGTGAGAGATCAGATTCATTTCTGATCGGTATGTCCATGTCTAGATCACCCAGTCACTCAGAAATACGCTCTGGCTAATTTCTTCGCTTCTTCGGAGAGGTACCCGTAAATTGACCCTGCAACTACCGGAAGCCAGGCCAGCACCTCTTTTTGGGATCTCCCGGTACGTGCAGCGTACTTCTCAAGATAGATCTCTTCATACTTCATCTGGGCCAGAGCATAGTCGAGATAACTCCGGCATGCATCAGCAGCAGGATCTCCGCAGGCAACCTCGGCCCAGTCAATGATGTAGTATTTTGTACCGTCAAAGAGGATATTTCCCCCGTGGAAATCTCCATGGCAGAGTGCATCGCCATCAGGTAACGTTGAGAGCATGGAAAGAAGCCGTTCCTTTTCTTCCGGGGAGAGACCCGGGCTTCCGATAATATTTCCTTTTAAAACCATTCTGAGCGGGCGGAAATCATTCAGGACAGACTGATGCATAGAAGCCTGGAGTTCAACGGCCATCCCGATGCACTCATCAACCTTCTCAGGTTTTTCCAACCCAATATCAAGAAGAGAGGCTCCTTTGATATGATCCATGAGGATAACGGGCCTGTCCTGGAAGGTCTCGACCCCATAGATTCTGGGTGCGGGAATATTCAGAGATTCTACCACCGCCATGGTAAAAGCCTCCTGGAACGCTTGTCTGCGAAACTGACTGTCACGGAAGACTTTCGCAGCGATTCCGTTCCGGGCGTATATCACTGCACTCATTCCGGCGCCGATCTGTTCTCCGTATTGTTTTTGAAATTTTGTGTCGTCCCCGATTTCTGTGAACATTGAGTTTTTCTGATCGGTATCAGCCATAATAATTCCTCATCAAAATGTCCGGACACTTCTTCCGTAAGATATAATGCCTTTCTTTATGCTTAACTGATTCGATTAATCCGATCTTATCCCAAAGCCGGAAGGTGTAGGAGAGTATGTGCCAGGAGGAGGAAGAGGAGCCCGAGGAGAAAAAGGATTACCGGGACTGCTATCCCAGGGATAAGACCTGTGCTTACTACGTTAATACCGAAGAATATCGTTACCAGGTGGAGGAGTGCCACATTTACCCGCATTTTTTTGGGGGAATGATCTGCGTTACAGGGGTCCCTGTATCGGGAGAGATAGGGCAGCGTAAGTCTGATCAATCCTGTACTTCCTGCAATTATGTTCCAAATTCCAAGGGGAAGGAGTATCCATCCGGTTATGAGTCCTGGAATGATGCATGAGTAGATACCGAGGGACACCACGGCTAGACCGATGAGCATCAGGGGAAGTGACCGTTCATACACGCCGAGAGGCGTTTTTCCAAGTGCCAGAACCTGGAATGCCATAATAACCATGAGAAGCCCGAACTGGCTGTCACGGGAGAACGGAAAGATACCAAGACCAACCGGAATAAGGAGGAGTGAAAAGAGGATGAATATCACACCCAGCAGGATGATGACCGCGATCTGGGTGGGTAGTGTTGCATCCCGGAGCAGGAAGAAACCGTCATTGTCCTCCGGGGTTCCGGATGTTCCCAACGTGGATCCGGGAGTTTTCCGGGGGTATCTCCGGGTGATCCGGGTGAGGGTCCATGCAAGGTAGAAGAGCGAGATTCCAAATGCGGTACAGAGAACTGCGGTAACATATCCAGGTATGATGCCAGGAATGAGCGAGACGATGCCAAACAGGATCTCCATCAGGTATACAAGACCGCAGGCGACGGCGAGATGCCGGAGGATGCCTGGTGAGCGTACCCATGCTCCGGCTCTGACACCTATCAGATGGAGGATGAGTGCGATTCCTCCGGCAGTCATGAGGATACCGACCAGTATTCTGACACCATCTCCGATGAGTCCGGGAATAAAGCATGCGATTGTCCCAATGGCAGCGATGCCGATCCCAAGTAGTATCAGGCTCCAGGAACGGCGGTATGTCCCGAATGGAGATTTTCCAAGCGTTATGATCTGCAGGGAGATGAGTACCAGTACCAGGCCGTACGCCCCGTCCGGGTTATAGGGGAGGGTTCCGGCCTGGATCACAAACCCGAGCAGACCGAAGAGGGACATGAATAATCCAAATATGAGGATGATTACGGTCTCCAGAGTAAGATCAGAGATTTTGAGTGCCTGGCGGTTATCTGGTCTCATGTAAACTCCCGGTCTGGCAATGGATCTGGTTTTAGTATCTGATTCTCAACACTGAAGATAATAGTGTATAATGAAACAGTTCAGTGGCTGTATCAAAAATCAGGATCGAGAGGAGCGTTAACAACCCCATTTTTAGGGATTCGAGTAGTATACTCATTTAAACGGGATTACCAAAACGGGTGATTTTAATTATCCCCGAGCATATCTCATTCTTCTTTCAATGCTAATAACTGCTCTACCATGAAGACGTTATCCACAGCAGGAACTGATATCGGGAGTGTGAGTTTCTATATGATCCGGATTAGGATCTGTTCCAGGGTTTTTCCTTTGTGACCTGATTGACCGCAAGGTTTTTCTGTGTTTTTCCAACTCGTGTGGGTATAACCACCTGAAGATGGAGGTTAACTACTGCTTATACTCCTGCTGCGGCTACTCATATGTAACCGTGATTCAGGTTCATGTATTCTCGATTCTAATTTATCGAGATTTTCAATGAAGATAATGGATATACCATAACTTCAGGAAGGCATTCCAGTAATTTTCTGATTTTTCAAAAAAAGGGAGAAATTTTGAAAATGGAATAATTAAGGTGTTTATAACGGCAGAATAGTAATATTGATATATAATATCAGAGATTGAGGTGAGAAATGTTATTCTACTCAGATCTCGTAATCCGGTTAAACCGATTTATGGGGCTTAATAATTCATACTTCGTGAGATAAGATACAACTCATTAGGTGTATATTCATCCGGTGATTTGAGGATTGTTTAAATACAATTTCATCTAAAAATAAGTTGTTAGAAAATTGACAACATGTTTGAGGGATGTAAACAAATATGAAAATAACAGTAGCACTTGGAATTTGTCTCCTGTTTAGTGCCATTTTTATATGTGGAACCGGAGTGGCAGATCAAATACCTTGGAATCAAGTACCTTCAATTGAACCAG
>NZ_JAJRBM010000403.1 GCF_028679455.1 Methanospirillum sp.
CACAACTCCGCGTTTGTCAACCGCAAAGGTGGGATCCGGCAGATGATCAATGATATTCTCAAAATGATTTCTGGAATTTTGAAGAGTGTGAAGCAGTTTGACCCGTTGAGTAGTGTCCCTGATTGATTCGATAGCACCGGTAAGGTTGCCGTCAGAATCAGAGAATAGCGTTGCCTTTACCCAGAATGTTCGTTCCACTCCATCTATTACACAAGTGGTACTTCCCGTGCATCCCTTCGTTGTCAGAACCGGTTTTTTGTAATATGTTGTTATGGCATCTGATGGGTTCAGAAGGTAATCAATCATCAAAGGTCGCCTTTCGTTGTAAAAAGGAACAGCATATGCATATTCATCCTGGCCTAGCATCTCACCTGCACAAATCCCGGATAACTCTTCCATAGCCTCATTCCAGGCCACTACCCGTCCCTTGAGGTCTATCGCAAATGTCGGATCAGGCAGATGATTGATGATGTCCTTCATCATCTGTCGTGACCGTTGTATCTCTTCGAGGGATCGATGTCGCTCAACTGCAGTGCGGACCATATGCAGAAGTTCGACATACTGGCAGGAATTAGTCCCTTTCTGGAGATAAAAATCAGCCCCGTTATTGAGTGCCGACATAGCTATTTCCTCACGCCCCCGTCCGGTAAAGAGGATGAACGGGATGGTATTACCGGATCCACGAATCTCTTTGAGAAAGGCAATCCCATCTTTCTCAGGCATCTCATAATCGGATATGATGATATCATACTGTTTCATTGAAGAACGCATGAGACCATCAAACCCATTTACCGCAAGATCCACCTGAACATTATCCTCCCGTTCTAAAAATCTCCGGGTCAGATCGCGGAGGAGTGGATCATTATCAACATAAAGTATAGAAAGCATATTGAATTGTTTTTCGTTTTAAGTCAACAATTGCCGCTGGATCTCAAATGCATGGCAGATTTTAATGTATTTCCTCATTATTTCATAGAGTAATTATTTTAGGATCGAGTTACACTTCCAAACAGATTTTTAAAATGTTTTGGTGTTAGAACAAAAAAACTTACTTAATGGGGATCCATAATAGTGAAGTACTGTGCAACAACTCGTAAATTTCTCGACCTATGAAGTCGATCTGGAACGGTTCAACAATAACTGGAGTGAGGTTCAGCAGTTTTGCTCTGATGAAGGGCTTGATGGGGTTGAACTTCTGTACGGAACTGATCCCGGCGATAACATACCGCCATCAGACCTTGTAAAAACCGTGCACTTTCCCGGCTGGTTCGGATGGACCCGGACATGGACCGATCCCCATTCTATCCCTGATAATGCAGAACCGGCAGAGATCGAGTACTTCTTCGGAGCAGAAGATCCGAAGAGACTCTTCAGCAGATTCTCTTCACTCCTCAACATCGCCCATGATCTCAACACCTCGTACGGGGTTTTGCATGTCTCCCATGTCGAACTTGATGAAGTCTTCACACGCCAATTCAGAAGAAAATCGCACGAGATACTCTTTGCTGCCGCTTCGTTTGTCAACGCTGTTGCTGCCTCGTATCCCGGTGGTGAGCCCCCGGTTCCCATTGCGTTTGAAAACCTCTGGTGGCCCGGTCTCACCTACCAGTCAGACGAAGAACTCCAGTTCTTCATGGACCTTCTGCAGTTTGACAACTGGATCTTTCTCCTCGACACCGGGCATCTCATGAACCACCTCCAGGTAAAGACCGAACAGGAAGGGATAAAACAGGTTCTTTCGACCCTGAAGAGACTATCTCCGAGGACCAGGGACCGGATAAGATCAATTCATCTCCAGTGCAGTACCTCTGGTCAGTATCAGAAGACCTACTTTCACTGCCCGCCTCCGCAAGGGTTTGAAGATCTCTCATACCGGGAGCGGATGGCAAAACTGATCCATCATATTCCTCACATCGATGAACACCGGCCTTTCTCCCAAAAAGAATGCAGGGATATCATATCACTTATAGAGCCGGACACTCTGGTTCACGAGTTTATCACCGGATCACGAGATGAACTCAAAGAAAAGATCAGAAAACAAAAAAGGGCGATCAATTTCTGATAGTTTGGAAAATAGTGGAGGTATATACTTTGCAGGCTTCACCTGCTCCTTACACTTAATTATACTTAAACGAAATTAGGTGTATGGAGATCAGGACAGATGGATCTACTCTATTTCTTGATGATAGAGAACTCTCTGAACTTGATCTGTTTGTATGTCATGTGCTTGATATTTTGTCAGATTATTCTTCGTACGTAATCATTAGTGGATATGTTGCAATTTTGTTTGGCAGAACAAGAAGTACTGAAGATGTGGATATTCTGATTCCAATGTGTGAATGTTCTACCTTTCTTCTCCTCCATGACAAATTCATTCAGATGGGATATGAATTTTTGAATGAAGAGAATGGAAATGGTCTTTATTCAATGCTACTTTCTGGATCAGGAGTCCGCCTCTGTGAAAAAGATTCATTTATCCCAAATATTGAAATTAAATTCATCAAAAATGAGTCTGATGAGTATTCTTTCATAAACAGAATTAAACTTGTATCTTCAGAGAAAACCTTCTTTATCAGCCCATTAGAAATCCAGATTGCATATAAGCTCTGGCTGGGAAGTGACAAAGATATTGAGGATGCGATCTTTCTTTATACGGTTTCAAAGCAGATGATCAATAAAGACCTGTTTTATGAGTTCTGTTCTTCCTTTGGAGTTAATTATGAAATCACCTGATCAGGAGTTCAGGGAAAAAAACAGGAGCGAACGGATCTGGTTTGTAAAAAAATCAGCCGAATGGGTCATTTCGGTTTCAAATAAGACCTGGAGCCATAGACAGAGTGAACTAATAAATTCCCAATTGTTGAACCGGAAAAATTTTCCGTTAACGAAAGAGCAGTATTTGCATATGATACAAACTGCCCGGGCTGTTTCTCACCGTCGGTCAGGTTATCCTCAAATGCCCCCAAACATTGATCTGTTGTCCCCCGGATCACGAGATGAACTCAAAGAAAAGATCAGAACTCAGAGGGAAACAACCTCCTAAGAACTCTTATGTTTACAGGACACAAGAGCCTGAATCCGACACCATCTCAAGAAGACTGACAACCTCGCCTATGCTGTGTGCCCTGACAGCTCCCTGCTCTGTCAGATGATTCAGCAGGGTGGTTGCTGCTCCCCCGGTATAGTCCATAATATGGTTCCCTGATTCAGGGAGGTAGAGGATCACCTTCTCTGCGTGTATCCTCTCAAGAGCCCTGATGTTTGGATAATTTCCCCACCCGATGGGTACGGCTGTGACAATAGCCCGATCTGCTTTTGAGACCAGATCTATCAGTTCCTCTTCATGTTCCAGAGATATCCGGGAGAACGGGGGCTCACTGATAACCTCAAGCCCGAGACTCATTGCAACCTGGTAATCGGAATCCTGCTCTGATAGAACCCCGCACCTGACCCGATACCCAGTGTTGTTCAGTGCTTTCATCAGACAGGCACCACTTCCTGCTCCGGATATGAGAACGATCACCTGATCAGAAGCTCGCGGAACTCTCTCCTCATCCATAACAAATACGAACGGGACACCGGTTACCGGATTTTCCCCTAAAAATGGCTTAATCTTGAAGACATCTTCAAGATTCTCTTTCGTCAGAACATCATGAGGCGATCCGAAAGCCCGGACTCCCCCCTCATACAGCAGGAGGAGATGATCGCAATATGCTGCTGCAAGATTGATGTCATGAAAAACCCCTATTGCTGCCTTTTTTCCCCTCACACTCTCGCGAATCAGGGAGATCAGTTCGTACTGATGATGAAGATCGATGTGAGCGAACGGTTCATCGAGCAGCAGGAGTTCGGCATCCTGTGCCAGTGCCCTGGCAATGAGGACCCGCTGTCGTTCGCCTCCGCTCAGGGACGTAATTGAGCGATCTGCAAATTCCATTACCCCGGTCTGTTTCAGGGCATTGGCCACAGCTTTCTCATCCTCAACACCCGGAGCACGAAATCTGGGGATGTGGGGATTTCTCCCCATCATCACAATATCATACACTGAGTACGAAAACGGAATGGAGTTCTCCTGCGGCACATATCCCACCGCTCTTCCAAACTCCCTGAACGGAAGGTCATTGAGATCCATCCCGTTTATGAGTACAGAACCAAATTTAACCTTAAGAGAGCGGGCAAGAACCTGGAGGAACGTTGACTTTCCTGAACCATTCGGACCCAGGATACCGATGAACATCTGTTCGTCAACGAGAAGTTGGATCTTTTTAAGGACATCATGGCTCTGATATCCGGCAACAAGATCCTTCACCTTGAGAAGAGCAGTCATAACTCCTCCCTCCTTCTGATCAGAAAGAGGAAGAAGGGGGCACCGAAGAATGCGGTTACCACCCCCACTGGCAGTTCTCCAAGCCAGGTCCTGGAGATGGTGTCAGCGATGAGCAGTAAAAAAGCCCCGCAACAGAGGGATCCCGGTATCAGGATCGCATGATTCGGGCCGGTGATAAGCCGTGTCAGATGCGGGGAGACAAGTCCGATGAATCCGATAGACCCGGTTACTGATACGATGATCCCAGTTATTCCCGCTGCAGCTCCCAACAGCAGAAGTTTAGTCCGATGGGGATCGATGCCAAGAGTCTGTGTTTCAGAATCTCCGCAGGTGATGATGTTGAGATCCCGTGAATATAGTATCAGAAGGATAACCGGAACAAAGATCAGGGAGAGCAGCGGGATGTCATTCCATGAGGTGTTCCAGAGCCCTCCCATGAGCCAGAAGACGATCTGATGCATGTTTGTTCCGGCAAATACCATGAAGACCGAGACCACGGCAGAGAAGAATGTTGATACTGCGATTCCAGTGAGGAGGAGGACACTCGTGCTGATCCTGCCGTCGCGAGAAGCCAGCAGGTATACCAGAAATACCGCCGTGATAGCACCGACAAATGCTGCAGCCGGAATGAGCGCCATAAGTCCGAGTGCCATCATCAGGGAAGCACCGACTGCCCCTCCTGATGAGGTTCCCAGGATATAGGGATCCGCAAGGTCATTGCGAAAGAGAGCCTGGAGAGCGGTTCCTGCAGCTGCAAGTCCGGCTCCTGCGAAGGCTGCTGCTATTGCCCGTGGAAGCCTGATATCAAAGATGATCTGGGATCCGGTCCCTCCCCCGGTGAACTGGCTCAAAGAGACCGGAACCGGCCCAATCGTAACCGATCCTAGTACTGCCAGAGCAAGGAGACCAAAGGATATGATGAGTAATAGATATTGATTCCGGATTTTCATGATGACACTGCACAGTAATAGGAAATACTTTTTAAATTAAGACAAAAAAAGTGTATCCATGAGGGTCAGACCTGATAACCGATCTCATGTTTCCCTGAATTCATGGCAATGCTGCGTGATTCTCTTCATATGCCTGTTCGTCAGCATTTGGGGCGTTAGTGTACCGGTCTGGGCTGATCAGGCAGGTACTGACAGCCAGGACTATCCGCGGGCAGTTACTGATGACCAGCAGATCTCCATTACCCTGACTGCTGCTCCGGAACGGATCATCTCACTTGCCCCGTCAAATACCGAGATTCTCTATGCTCTTGGACTTGGTGATCGGATCGTCGGAGTAACCGATTATTGTAATTACCCGGCTGATGCCAAGGAGAAAGACACAATCGGAGGGTTTTCTACGGTAAGCATTGAGAAGGTGGTGGCATTGACTCCTGACCTAGTGGTTGGATCTGATGGCAATAATCCTGAGGCGATTGAACGATTACGGGGAATGGGTATTCCGGTTTATATGGTTGATGCAAAATCAATGGGAGATGTGCAAAAGACCATTACCAATCTCGGGTATCTGGCAGGAATCTCTGATCAGGCAAGCGACCTTAATAAGAACCTCACTGCACGGGCAGACGCAGTAACCAAGGTATCAGGAACCATGTCAGTTCATCCAACGATAGCCCACGTGGTATGGCATGATCCCATCTATGTTAGTGGATCCGGGACCTTCCAGGACGAGTTGATTCGTCTCTGCGGCGGAGTGAATGCCTTTGGTTTGAGAGATGACCATGTAATCACTGGTGTTGAGGAGTTCATCAGCCTGAATCCTGATATCCTCTTGATCAACTCAGGATCAGGAATGGGGGGGAGCGACTCTGAGATTGCCCAGTACTTCAGGACAGAACCCAGGCTTGCGAAGCTGAAGGCAGTTACCCAGGATCACATCATCATCGTTGATACTAATATTGCTGACCGTGCAGGGCCGCGACTCTGGGATATGCTCGAGGAGATTGCTCCACAGGTCCGGGAGATCTCATCTGACTGATTGATCCGGAAAATAAGCAATAATCAAATCGGATAAATCCTAGACATTATATCCTTTTCTTTCTGGATACAAACCACAAATGTGGAGACCCGGTTTTGATCATCTGGAAAAAATATGAGAGACTATTCAAGTCAGAATAAGGTACGTTTAATTCTGAAGATTCATTCTATGTACACCTATTTTTGAGAGCATACATACACCCATTACGGCGAACCTTATGGTAAACTGAAACCAGAAAATAATCGCAAGTCATTCTCTCTGCTTAACCGGGTATGTTTGGAAGGATTGATACTTTGGGTTTACTCGTTTCCAGGCAGCAGAAAGAGAATATACATTCCGGATGTGGGTTTTGGGGGATGATGGACAGTACCTGATAAGATCTGTTCTTCAGGATATCCAATATCCTGACAGATGATAATCCTGACCCGGGGTTGTGATACAAGCCTTTGAGTAATATTGCTGATATCAAATCCGGGATCTGTTATCAGGCATACTGACCGTCCCCGCTCTATCTCTGTACCTGCTGTTTCTATCGCTTCCGCATGTCCCCGTCCATGGGCAGTGAGTATCAAAAGCTTGGTAAGAGGAACATGGAGACGTGCTGCCCCGAGCTGTACTGAAGATATTCCTGGAATAACCTCCCCAGGAAGATATCCAAGACCGGATAACATGGGATCTCCGGTAGACAAAACAACTGCATCATCAGAAAGTGTTCGGAGTGCACGGTAATCTTCGATCTCTGAAACGATGCAACCCGGTGAAATTACATCCCTGACCAGCGAGATTGCACGGTCAGAACCAACAATCAGGGTTGCCCCCCTGATTACCTCAATAGCCTGTGCGGTGAGCAATCCGGGTCCGCATCCCACACCAACAATTTTCATGGAGCCTTCATTATGATTCTTCCTTCCCGGTCCAGAAGGATAACCAAAACGTCCGGTTTTTCAGCACAAAATCGATGCAGGGTTAATTGAGCCCTCTTTTCGAACTCAGGAGTTCCTATCATCTCTTCTACCGATCCGAACTTTGAACCTTCAAGAAACAAGGGGTTAATGAACTTTAAAATCAACGCTGGAAGTCCGCAGATGATAACCTCCCCATGGGAATGATCAAGTGCAGCACCAAGCCGTGATCCAACAAGAACAACCTCATAGTCAGGAAAGAGAAGGCGTGAATATCGAAGTCCAACTCTCCCGGTAGTAATCACCACATGATCAGATGCAGATATCCTTTCAATGAAGGAATCTTCAAGGTGATCATCCCATGGCTCAACAAACCCGGTGGATCCCAGCACTGATATTCCTCCGGTAACACCAATCTTTGCATTAAGGGTTTTTGCGGCTATTTCTTCTCCATGCTCCGCAGAAATGCAGACCTTGACTCCTGATAGTCCAGTCTCGGCAAGTGCTTCTGATATTGCATTTTGGATAGCATTTAAAGAAGGGGGGCTGATAGCCGGAGTTCCTTTCGGGTATCGGGGATTTTCCCGTGACCAAATTCCTACACCCGGCCCGGTTGTGATCTCTATCCCGTCTTCCGCTGCTGTTGCATCAGCGATAAACTTCATCCCTGCGGTTACATCACCCGGATAATCTCCTGCATACTTTAGAGCGAATCCACGCCCCCTTTCTCCACATGCTTGTATGGTCACTCTGATTCCCGAAGCAGTCTGAATGTCAACCTTATCAACCGGCCTGATAAGTGAGAGGACTGATGCTTTTGCAGCAGCAGCAGCGGTGGATCCGGTTGTAAACCCCCGTTTTAAAACAGTCCCATCTGATGTGAGAATTGCCAGACCTGATTGTACTGCGGCAAGGTCATCTGGATTGCTACATGCATGTTCCCATTCAGGGGGATATTCAAACCCGCTTACCGGATCTCTCACTACAAGCACCTGCATGTTAGTTATGGTTTTGATGCGTAAATCGTGATTATTTCATTCAGAGATGCAACTGCTATGGATGTTCCACCCCTGGTACCTTCGTTGGAAATAGATGGAATGTCGATAGATCGAAGCACTTCTTTTGATTCGGCAGCATTTACAAATCCCACCGGTGTTCCGATGACCAGAGCAGGACGAGACCCCTCCCTGATCAGGTCGCATACAACCAGCAGTGCGGACGGGGCGTTGCCGATAACAATAATTGAACCATTCAATTGGTCCTTTACGGCTAAAAATCCGGCTGATGTCCTTGTCCGGTCTCCCTTTATGTCAGATCTACAAGGAACATCCAGAACACAGGTTACCTGGCTGGTATGACCTTTCTTCTGGATTCCGGTCTGCACCATCCTTATATCAGTAAATACCGGCG
>NZ_JAJRBM010000404.1 GCF_028679455.1 Methanospirillum sp.
TTCTCCGGCTTTTTTACCAGATACTTTAAAATTCCATGCCACAGGGCATCATACGTGGTCTGAATTACCCGGGAGCGGTGCCCTTCACAGTGGATAGGAACAATTCTTGCTTTTATTTCAGGTTGGACCTCATTTACAGCACCTTCAACATCGTCACCGATTACTCCGGAGGCACAGGAGGTAAGAATAAATATCGACTTAGGGGCATACCTTGCTTCGGCCTCACGGATAGCAGTCTTCAGTTTTTCTGCCCCTCCAAATACGACATCTTTTTCGGTCAGATTCGTTGTAAGCCAGTGAAAATCCAGGTTTGCAGGTCTACCGAGTTCCACAGGAATCTGACGGTACAATTCCCGGTATCCTGTTGCAAGAGACGAACATCCTACCGGGGCATGAACTATCATGACCCCGTCACGAATCGTTGCTATCCGCTGTGTCATGAAAAAATTCAGTATACATCCACCAGCCTGTTCAAAGGCCCGTTCCTGGTGTTTTAAACGACCTTCCTTAGCATCCTGTACCAGCTCACTCGCAGTTCCATAGTAGGCTTTAATTCCAAACCCGCCGCGTTCTTCTCTATTTGGACAGGTATTATTCTTCAGATCAATATGTTGGTCCGGTAATTGATAGGCATCCCTGCCCTGACATGATTGATTTGGCATACAATTCATCCTTTATTACAATTCCATCTTTTCAGACTGACTAGGCGCTAGTATTCGCCATATTGGATGATATTGCAGGGTATAATGCATATAAAAAAGGGTGTAGGTAATTATTGGTTCATTTGTTCCATTTTTTGAAATACTTTCCAAATAGGGATATTGTGAAACCAGATAGCGTCATCTGAAACGGCTTACACGTGTGTAACTACCGGGGAGTATTTAAATACAACGTCCATACGGCATTAATTGCCCATATCAGAAGATATATCCAAATAGATCTGAAGATCTGTTATCAGCAAATTATGGTAACATAACATGCTGAAAATCCTGCATTGAAAAAACCGGAGGTCTAAATAGCGATTAATATTCATATCAACGAATGAATCAGGGGATAAAAGATATTGTAAGCCATTGTTCAGGATCTCATGATAGTGAGTCTGTCCGGTTATTATTAATTCATCAGAAATATTGAACTCTGATAAACGTGATAATAACGTAATCCAAAAAGGGCCGGTGTGGCAGAGCGGTTTAATGCCTTCGCCTGCAAAGCGAATGTTTGGGGGTTCAATTCCCTCCGCCGGCGTTAATTTTTAGGAGAAAATAATTTGGAGTTATATAGCACCCTATCAAGGACTGTTGAACCGCTGGAAACCCTGTATTCAGACCGTGTTTCAATGTTTGTATGTGGCCCTACGGTATATGATTACTCACATCTTGGTCATGCAAGGACGTATGTTATCTTTGATGTATTGGCAAAATACCTCCGTTGGACCGGAAAAGAGGTATTTTACCTTCAGAATATCACCGATGTCGATGATAAAGTAATCATCCGTGCAAAAGAGGAAGGGGTCCAACAGCAGGATCTCTCGAGAAAGTTCGAGACAGAATTCCTGAGGGATATGCAGACCCTCGGGATCGATTCCGTAAGCCACTATGCCAGAGCAACCACCCATATCCCTGAGATAATCAACCAGATTGGAAGATTACTCAACCGCAATGTGGCATATATCACTGAAACAGGGATTTATTTTAATATCGATTCATTTCCGCGTAACGGCGAACTCTCCCGCCAGGATACGACACACCGGATAAGCAGGGTGACAGATTCCACGAAACATAATCCTGCAGACTTTGTCCTCTGGAAGCTTGGAGAGTACGGACAATATACCTGGGACTCCCCCTGGGGAAGAGGGCGACCCGGCTGGCATATCGAGGATACGGCAATTACCGAGAAGTATTTCGGGCAACAATACGATATTCACGGGGGCGGACTTGATCTCATCTTCCCTCACCATGAGGCAGAGATAGCGCAGATGGAATCGCTGGATGGAAGACATCCTATGGTCAGGTACTGGTTACACACGGGATTTTTAACCGTAAATGAGGAAAAAATGTCCAAATCCCTGGGAAATTTTATTACCATCAAAGATGCACTGAAGTCCTGGGACAAGGATACGATCCGCTACTTTATCCTGATTTCACATTACCGATCGCCGGCACAGGCAACAGAAGAAGGATTTGCAAATGCAAAGAAAGCACTTGAGCATATCCGTGCCATCGCAACAGAAGATATGGGCGAGGATGCAGAAGGAAGAACGGCATTTACTGATGCCATGGAGTCAGACCTCAATACTCCTGTGGCTCTTGCGGCAATCCATACCCTCGCCTCTCATGGTGATATCGGGGCTTTGAAAGAATTCGGCGAGATTTTAGGGATTAATTTCATGCGGGAGAACAGTGCACCGATAAGTATCCTTCAGGATATCAGGACTGAACTTCGCGCAAGAAAACAGTTTGATATTGCAGATATGATACGTGAACGGATGATCAAAGCCGGGATAACCATTACGGATCCTCCACTCAGATAACATTTCGAATTTATTTTAGGTCTCGTTATTTCTCCCGATAGTTGATTGAGAGATCAAAGCGGTTAGAAATATGCTCACACCAGAATCTTCTCTTTGATCATGAGGAGAGCGATGAAGAGAAGAAGAATACCTATGAAATTCCGGATATGATTGTCACAAATTCTGGGAGCGATCCAGGCACCGACGGCTGCCCCGATGACTGCTCCGATCCCGTAAGATCCAAGAAAAGGGAGAGAAACCTGTCCTAACATACCATGAATCGAAGCAGCAGATGCTGAAGTGATAATAATTGACAGGAGCGAGGTAGCTACGGCATAATGAACCGGTATACCAGCTGCCATGAGTGCAGGAACAAAA
>NZ_JAJRBM010000405.1 GCF_028679455.1 Methanospirillum sp.
GATCCCCGTTGTCTCATCACTCGTCCATCATGGAAGTCCACAAATAAGAAGAAGGAGGATTTTGAGCAGGCAGGGGGGAGGATATTACAGTTGAATATGGAAGAGATCGCCCGTTGGTATGCATTGACCACATTAATTTTTAAGATCCCTGAAGGGGCTATCCAGGTTAAAGACACAGGAGGATATATCAGGCCGATCTCTGAAGATGAACTGTACCGGTTCATCGGTTCTGAACAGGATTTTGGCTATCCGTTAATCCCTCCTGATTATGTATCTGATGAGTATAAACCAGAGGAGGAGCGGAAAAAAGAGAAGAGCATCGATGAAGAGTTGATCATCACTCGTATCCGGATGATTCTCTGTAGATCCATCATGAGAATTCTGAATACCTCTGTAATCAGGGATAATCTCGTCCAAGAAGGATATGATATTCCCCATGCCAGGATCCTGGAGATCTGCGGAAGACACGATGATCTCTTCATCATTTACCCGAATGACAAAGGATCACAGATCAGCCTCCGGGCAATGTGTGCCATATGATTACGATATCAGTATCAGATCTTCACCTCTGCCAGCATTGTCCCCGATTATATGGATATAAACTGAAAGGGGAGACAAACACCTGGAGAATCGGGCTTAAGGGATCAGGCTCGCTTCCAAGTACTCATATGCATGCAATCGCGAACAAATTCTTTCGTGATCTATCAGGCAATGGCAATAGTAAAAGAAGGGCAGGATTCATCGATTCATTGAACTGGAAAGGTACAACCATAGAGGATAATATCCTCGAATTTCTGCGATCTGAGTATTTAATACCGTTTTTAAATGAATATCACCAACAGCTGTCAGATGACCAGATAACTGCCCTGGCACTTGCAATGTATCGGTATGGCAGATGGATCGCTTCATTTCTTAATCCTTTCATCAATCGGGAAGAGCAGCCGGAGAGCATCGTGAACGGTGTATTTCAAAATTCAGAGGTACATATTAGTGCTGATTATATCTTTGAGGATAACCAGAGAATTACCGTTACCGGTCGACCAGATTGTTTATTATATGACATGATAAATTGTGAACCTATTGTCTTTGAACTGAAGGGGCTGAAAGCATCTGATATAACCCGTGATCTTACTCAAACATCACTCTATGCCTGGCTTGTTTACCGGAAGACACAGATGCTCCCGAGAATTGTGGTGCTCTATCTTGAAGAGGATGAACCAGAGGTCACCTACTCGAAGGACCTTACCGGATGTGCCATACAAAACCTACCCGGATTATTTTCCATGGCACGTGATGTCTCACGTAATCGTTCAGATATTCCCCGGGCTGCTGACAGAACATTGTGCGAACAATGCCCCTACTCACCCAGATGTGAGCATGACTTCGGGATGGACCGGAAGCGATATGGCTTCAAGAAAATGGAGGTTCTTCCCGGAAAAAACCTCAACCGGATGGATTCAGCAGATACCGAAGGAGAAGAGTACCTGGAAAAACTGGTGGGTGTCTATGAGAAATTTAAGCTACCAGTAAAGCAGGATGGGTATGTAACTGGTCCCCGTTTTATCAGACTGCGAATCATTCCCGATATCGAGCGGAATGTCTCGGTCACGAAACTGGTTCATAAAGCTGAGGATCTCCAGGTTGCATTGGGACTTATTGCTCCTCCGCTTATTCAGCCCAGGAACGGGTATGTCAGTATCGATATCCCCCGCCGTACCTGCCAGCCCTTATTACTCAGTGATGTTCTGATACAGGGGGAACAGAACCGGCCTCTCTCGGATGTTGCTTTCCCTCTTGGGATTGGAATCGATGGTACAGTCTTCTGGGTGGACCTCGCCGACCCGGTCATGACCAGTATCCTGGTATCCGGGACATCGGGAAGCGGAAAGAGTGTATTGCTCCGTTCGATTATTCTTGGACTTGCACGCTCTGCCCCCGTAGGAAGAGTACTTTTCACGCTTATCGATCCAAAGCGTGTCTCATTTACAGATCTGGCAGATCTCCCCTGTCTTGACGGTCGAATCCTCATGGATAACAATCTGGTGATTGGCCGCCTGGATTCACTCATCGATGAGATGGAAGAACGATACCGGCAGTTTGAATCACGGTTAGTTCATGATATCAAGGAATGGAACCAGGTATCCCCGGATCCGCTCACGGAACGGGTTATCATTATCGATGAATATGC
Source organism: Methanospirillum sp. (assembly GCF_028679455.1). GTDB lineage: Archaea > Halobacteriota > Methanomicrobia > Methanomicrobiales > Methanospirillaceae > Methanospirillum. The sequence continues at coordinate 2,189 of NZ_JAJRBM010000405.1, forward strand.
AGATCTCATCATTGATAAAAATTCGAAAGAAAGTCTTGAAACCGCAATTCAGAGAATCGGCCAGAAGGGGCGGGCAGCTGGATTCCACCTCATCCTTGCAACCCAGCGACCTGATGCGAAGGTTGTAACCGGTTTGATCAAGGCAAATCTCCAGTTAAAAATCGGATTAAAGGTGACTTCACAGACAAACAGCAAGATTATCCTCGATACCGGGGGTGCTGAATACCTTATCGGCCATGGAGATATGCTTGTAGGCGGGAGTGTCGGCTTGGAAAGGTTACAGGGAGCCATCGCCACGAAGACGGATATCACCCGGATCCTTGAGATGTATGCCTCTTAAATGATGAATGAAGCATACACGAAGTATTCCCGCATGTCTGACCGGATAGATCCCGAAATGAAAGATATCAGGAATATTGGAGGTGGTGATGGTCTCCTTTAGGAATCAGTATGCGGGGAACAGGTGTTCTCCGGGATTGACTCCGGGTGCAGGAGATGTTTCATCGCAACATACCATATCTTTTGGATAATCGGGCGTCCAAGGAAAAGAAGCGAATATAATTCTCCCTTTTGTAATCCCATACACAAAGAAACAAGCATCAGGGCAAACATCCTTCTCTCTGTCGATAAAAGGCCCCCCCGTCTCTGCTCATCCCATATGTTATCTTCAAGCACTGACACCAGTTCGTGGACTGATTCAGGAGTAGGTTCAGGATTGATATCGCCGGGATCCCTGAACAGGCCCACCTCGCATAACAATTTATAGCGTTCTTCGATAAAATAAAAACGATTGAATGATGGGAGCAGTTCCGGGTAATTATACCTGAAGAAGAAGGGATCAGGGGCAATTCTTTCAAACTCCCTCTCCATGGTCATCAAGACCTCCTGGATCAACTCCTTCTTGCTCCGGAAATAGCAGTACACTGCCCCCTTTGTTGCCCCCATCTTCTTCGCGATCTCATCAATTGTCGTCTCCTCATATCCCTTCTCAGTCATCACCTCCATCGCCGCTAGGATGATCCTTTGCTTTGCATCTTCCTTATACTGGGGCACGACCTTTGGCATTTTCTGGTTTTATGTTGTGGATGCTCATATAACAAGATGATGAAATAAAAAATACGATGAGTATTTATTGATACTGTGAGTATCTTATTCTGGTAATTATCATGAGGAGAAGAGAGAATGACTGATGACAAGAGATCCGTACATAACCAGGCTGGACTGAACAAAATGGCCGAAGGTATCGCGATGCACCGGCTGGCAGAGTCCAGTCTGCCAGAGGATGAA
>NZ_JAJRBM010000406.1 GCF_028679455.1 Methanospirillum sp.
GATTTAAAACAGAAAATCCAGTCAATTGAAACAGAACAAATTGTAGATGTATCTAAATTCACTAGAGTAGTCAGGTGCTGGTTAGCTAGATCAGGTCTTTTGATATCTTAATTATATTGAAAGCATTTTCCGGAGGGGAAATTTGGTTAAAAAAGTGAAGTATTATGAATAAAGTGCAGATACGGGCAATGATAGGATTTTTAATCTTGATGTATCCTTACTCGTCGGAGCGATATGTAAAGCACGATCATATGCCTTAACTGCCTCATTATACTTCCCTAACCGATACAAAGTGACTCCTTTATTGTTCCATGCGGTGGAGTAATCAGGATGTATCTGTAATGCCTGCTCATACGCAGCAAGAGCGTCATCATATTTTCCTAACCGGCTTAATGTAACTCCCCGGTTGTTCCAGATAATTGCTGATCGTACTGTATTCCTGTCTATATGAGGAATCTCATTTGCATCAGGGTCACAATTTATAATTGAATTCGTAATTTCTTTCTTGGTTTGTCGTGTTTCAGGTTCGGGTATAACACTGGTAATGAGCGTTTCATCCCGCTCTGGAGACGCCGAAGATGAGACTATTTCAGATTTTTTTTCAGATACAGGTTTAGAAATTGAATTTGATTCTACTTCTGGTATATTCGACTCGGATGATTCAATACCATTATTGGCTGGTACTACTGATTCTGTAATTTCATCATCCTCATTATCCCATTCTAAAGAGTCTAATGCTTTAATCTCAAACAATGATTTAAAATCTTCGATATCATCATCCGGGTTATTAGTATGACCATTTGGTGAACGTCTGTTAAAGAATCCCATATTATCTTTAAAAATAGTAATGAGGACATTAAAAGATCTTTCAACCAATTATGTCAAATATCCATCCGGATTATACAGCATTCAAATTGGATACGAAAGGGAAAGAATCAATCCCGAATCTTAAATCCTGCAGTGTGGATGATTGAACACATCTTCCGATCCCATATCTCATCATCATCCTCATGTAGTGTCCTAATACAGTGTTCCCAGATTTTTTCCAGGGACTCACTTTCCGTATGGAGATGCCTGCGTTCCATCACCCTCCCTACACGGTTTCCCTGATTATCAAGAATTAAGAACCGCCAACACCCATAATCCTGGCAGATTTCAGGTCTGGTGAGATGAACAGTACAATAATACAGGCCATCGTTTGTATTGAATCGAAAAAACGGACATGCCTCCGGACGTTCGAGAAAAATATCGTGGAGGTCATAAAGCATATGCAAAGATTCTGATACAGATACAATCTGTCGGAGTCCGGTATACTGATTTCGGATAAGATTCGAATAATCTCCATAATCCTCGATGATCTCAAATACCAGCCCCAGGTGGCTACAACATTCCCCACATTGCTGACATTCAAACACCAATAGTATTCACCCCGCTCATACCCTCTCCTAGAGATATCAGGGTATCTATTCAGAGTTCTGTATAAACAGAATAAAAATATCTGGTTGTATCGGAATAAATTATATCAGGATCAGAATTGAGGAAGTGCAAAGAGACATCCCTTCTGATTGTTGGAAAAAACACCACACAGGCGGAGTTACTCATTAAAATACTTCCACGAGTCCTTTGCTCATTCCGGTAATTGATCGCCCCCCACAAGGAGTAACGAGGAAGGTATTCTCAATTCCGACCAGACCAACGTCGGGAATTCCTTTCTTTGGTTCAAGGGCAAAAACCATACCTTCCTGAAGCGGTTCATCAAACCCTTGCGCAATCACCGGATATTCATCTATCCAAAGCCCGATACCGTGACCGAGAAAATTCACCCGATGTTTCCCATATCCCATAAAATTTTCAAGAAATGCAGGTTCCAGATCTTCGAGTATTTCACGGTAAATGGCAGATGGTATGGCGCCGGGTTTTAATTCAGCAGCAATGGTGTTCTGAAGTTCTACACACCTGATATGAGATTCTATTGCTTCTTCAGGTATTGTTGACCCGAACATATAGGTCATGGTCTTATCAGTCTGATATCCCTTATATCCACATCCAATATCAATATTTACGAGATCTCCGTTCTTCAGTTTTCGGTCCCGGCTTCCCATAAGCGGTGTCGAAGGATGCATACCAAATATTCCTCCCGGTGAATTGATACAGGTTGGATACAGGGAATTTGTTCCAAACCCTATCTGACCGAGAAGCATCTCGTTAAACATACCAAACCTGATAATCCCCTGGTGGCCTTTCTCTACCATCAGCGAATAAAGTTCACAGGTGAGTGATGCTTCATCGATACCTGCCCGAAGCATATCTGGCACACAATCTTCGAGTACATGTCGATGAATTGATCCGGCATGCTCCATTAGAGCAATTTCATAGGGACTTTTCAGAGCCCTCACTGCTGCAACCTGTTCATCAACAGATTTAATGTTAGAAAATGGCAGATGTTTCTGAAGTCTGGTGAGTTGGGAAATCGTCATAATCCCGGTCTCAAGGTAAACCGTTTTAGCGAGGTTGCCCATACCCAAAGCCACATCCCGGTAACTTCGCATTTTTCTGATATCAGGGAAACAGGACTCATCAATGGCCCGTTCATAACTCTGCCGAACCCAGAATACTGCATCATTATCCTGTGGAATTAAAAGAATTCCATCCTGCATGGTACCAGTAAAATAGTAGAGAGGTATCTTGCCTATTATTGCTGCCAGTTCCCAATCAGGAGAAGTTTTATCCATTCGTGCCCGAAACCGGCTCATCCGATCATCGAGTTCAGTAAACGGGACCTTCATGCTAATAAGAATGGGTTTGGTATTCTATTAAGAATACTGCAAAAATGGATTAACAGAAATATGATTAAATAGATAAATCCTGACTTACTCTACCATCAATATTTATATCTCGATTCATGGGGGGGTTACCTGCTCATCACCTGGTACCGCTGATCTGGCCTCACAACTCCAGATACTAGGATGCCGGTACACTAATTTAATCCAGCATTAACCCCATTGATTCAAAAAAATTAGAGAAACAGACACAAGGATTATTGGGTATCAATCCATACATTCGATCATGCACAGATCGTTGTGGTCTATTTTTATTATCGCTGTTTTCATGGCATGTATGGTTGTTCTTCCTGCAGGGGCATCAGAGACCCTTACCGGTAATGATGTAAAATTTCTCAATGATGTCACCAAAGAAGGATTACCATTACTTACATCAATCCCAGACATCATGAAAGAAGGATTTTTCAATGGAACAGATTCCTCTGTTGCCACTATAAGTCAGGAAGAGAGCGACGCACTGAACGCTTTTAGCTTGAAGATCAACGAATATACGCTTTCTGATGAGATAACCCCGGTACGGGATCAGGTTAATGCTTCAGTTGATGTTTTCAAAAAAGACCTGACTGAATATGCAACCCTGGTCAACACATGTGGTTCTTGTGTGCATACCATGAACGAGATGTATCCAAGACTTCTTGAAGAGGTCAACAAGACTAACACTATAGTCAGTCAGTTCAACCAGACAGCATAAATCTGATAATATCCCTATTTTTTCCGATAGTTCAACGACTAGCGGATATATATGTAATTATTTCGATGAAACTTTTCAGTTCATAAATCCGGAAAATATTAGTTTAACGATTGCCCCTGATTCATACCAACTGCCGGGTTAGGGACTTTATTGCCTCCTCAAATGAGGCGATGTCAGGTTTTAGGATTACAACAGGAATATCTACAATCCGTTCGATCAATGCTGCAAGGATCGGAGCACAAATAAGTCCTGCAGCCCCCTCTTTTTCTGCCCGGACTGCCGCGATTATACAGTCTTCCATGGTGTGGGCAGGATATCCTTTGACCCGGTACTTCTTCCCTTCCAATGAGATCGTCTGATTACCGATCTCATCGAGAAGAAATTTTGCAGCGATAATCGCAATGGTGTCCTGATCAAACGGTTCAAGTGCCATAACAATCGCACGCACGGTTGAAAGGCGGGGATCACGTTCACCTGATGTAATCTTATAGATAGTAGCAACGGGAATACTTGCAAGGTCCGCTAGTTCTTTCAGACTGATCTGTTTATGATCGAGTGCTTCCTCTAACGCTTCCTTGAAGTCTTGTCTAAAGATTGCTCTGGAAAACATACTATACCATTGTATAATTATTGGATATATAGTTTGTATTAAAAGTCATTTTTTATCTTTTTTAGACCAAAAAGTATTATCATTTCTGGATCCATGATTCCCATATATGTCTGAAAATATCATTCACGAGATCACCATACTTCCTGGAAGAAACCGAAATGGTGAACCCGAGGGTTTTGATGAAATCAGGATAAAACCTGGAGATACAATCTCTATCGTTGGTCCAACCGGATCAGGGAAGAGTGCTCTTATCAATGATATCGAGATATTTGCAAGTAGGGATACTATCACAAAAAGACAGATCCTGGTTAACGGAACAACCCCCCCAGATCACTTCATCCGTGACCCTGCTCGTAAACCTGTTGCCATGATTACTCAAAATACCCGTTGTCTCTGTGATCTTTCGGTTGAAGATTTTCTATGTATGCATACCAGATCACGGGGATATAGGGACCAGGATCTCGTTGAAGAAACTGTTTCACTTGCAAATCAGTTTACCGGAGAAGCTATCCGTCGAACCGTCAGAATGACCCAGTTATCAGGGGGACAGACCAGATCCCTGATGGTCGCTGATGCCATCCTCATCTCCAATACTCCGATAATACTCCTTGATGAGGTGGAAAATGCCGGCATATTTAAAAACCGGGTGATTGAGGCATTACGAAGATACCATAAAGCGCTGCTTTTTGTAACCCATGACCCACTCGTATCACTTCTTTCTGATAGAAGGATAGTCATGCATGATGGTGCAGTTGCCAAAGTTCTAACTCCGAATGGATCTGAACAGTCTGCTCTCAAACAGATGCTTGCATATGATGCTGCTATTGCCAAAGTCAGAGAACAGATCCGTGCTGGTGAACTGATTACTAACGCGATTCCAGCCTGAACGAAATGAGACTCATAATCGTAGCCGGTCCCCCTTCAACCGGTAAGACCTCAGTTATCAGGCAGATCATCAGATCCATGCCGAACCATCGATTTGTATATCTTAAGATCGATGTGGTGGTTGCTACTGAGGATGAAGAACTTGCTGCTGAATTTGGGATCGCGACTAAAAAAATATACTCTGGAGATCTTTGTCCGGACCATGCCGGGATCATGGTTATGGAAGATGCCATCTCCTGGGCTGCCGGGCTAGGGGCTGATTACCTGATTGTTGAAAGTGCCGGTCTCTGTCTGCGATGTACTCCTTATACTACTCAGTCTCTTGGAATCGTAGTCCTCTCAGCAGTTTCCGGAATACATTCACCGGTGAAAATGGCACCCATGATAGCACTTGCAGATATGGCAGTAGTAACAAGGGTTGATCTCGTAACACAGGCTGAAAAGGAAGTATTCAGAGAGAGGATTAAAGGGATTAGTAGTAGTATCGAGATCGTTGAGACGAATGCAATTCAGGGAACCGGTCTTCGATTCCTGATCCGGACAATTGAAGAAGGACCCGAGGTGACTGATTCAAAGACGATTACCTTACGTGGAATTCCTCCACTTGGGGTATGTACCGTATGTATCGGAAAAACCTCCATCGGATGGCAGAATCACTTCGGGGTCGTAAGAAAACTAAACGGTGCCGATTATCTCTTCCGGGGTGAGTAGGTAGTGACTTTAGACCTAAAAAATCCTGAACATATTCCTTCAGGTCAATCATCCGAATGGACTCCTCCAGGGAGGGATTGTGGTGCCTGTGGCCTTGATAAGTGCTCTACCTTCATGGATGCGGTCAGCAAGGGAACAATGCAAAATCAGGACTGCCCTTTCTATCTGGGAAAATCAGATGCCAGTTCCCGGATTCAGAGCCCAGAGATACCATCTGCATATACACAGAACCAGATCCCTGAATCTGATATTCTCGGAAATCCTCTTGATTTTATCATTATTCCTCTCCCCGGAGAGCAGTCTGCGAGAAAATTCTTACTTCCATTCAGACCTGATATGGTTGAACAATGGGATATTAAACCTGGAGATATTATTACCGGAAGACCGATGGGAGCAGGATGTCCGGTTCAACATGTGGTACAGGTCATTTCGGCTAGCAGAGTATCAGGATTGATAGCTGGTCATGTAGTCGGCCCTGCATACTCGCGGGGACAGGAAGTTAAAGACCTTGAAGCATATCACATGATCGGATTTGAAGGAATCGCAGTACCATCCAGAAGTGAACCTGTCTTTGGAAAAAGGATGCGATTTTTACCTGGATTTTGTATGATGAATCTTGGGCATACCGGTGTGGTAAACATGCTTCTGGAAACAAAATATGGTCTGCACGTCAGGGTAGAAGATATCAGGATCCAATGACAGGACTGGAAGAGATCCGGGATCGGATCAGGAAAGGAACTGCAGTTGTTCTGACTGCGAGTGAATTTAAAACACGTATCACAGAAGGTGAATCACTACAGGATGTAGACATTGTCACCTGTGGTACCTGCGGAGTAATGTCAGGAACCTATGCAGTACTTTCAGTACCGGTGGCTCCTCCCGGAACATTTCTGCGTGCAGATACTGTCTCGTTGAACGATGTTCCCGCTATTCCAGGCCCATGTCCAAATGAACGTCTTGGGCTCGTTGATCTTATCGTATATGGAACCACTCATGCTTCACCCCGGTACGGAGGAGGTCATCTTTTCCAGGATATTATTGCCGACCGTGATATCCACGTGGAA
>NZ_JAJRBM010000407.1 GCF_028679455.1 Methanospirillum sp.
AAAAAAGATCAGATCTAACTGGAAATATCATACCCCCATTTTCCAGGGTACGTATCTTTTGAGATCTCTTAGAAATCCCAGATGAGATTACTTAACAACAAGAATCTTACAGGATGCTGATCGAATGACCTGTTCAGCTACACTCCCGAGAAGCAGACGCTCAATACCTCGTTTTGCATGTGTTCCTATCACGATGAGATCGATCTCTTTTTCAGTTGCGTACTTGACGATCTCGGCATCTGGTTTTCCTTCAAGAATTACGGTTTCGAGATTTACTCCTTCTGCTTTTGATTGAACAAATGTCAGAGCAGATGCAGCTTGAGTCTGAATTACTTCTCTTGGATCTTTCATCATCACATCCGTAGGTGCCTTATCGAACCTGCGAGTATCCATTACATAGACCGCAAATACCTTTGAACCGCATTCGCGTCCAATTTTTAATCCTTCTTCGATTGCAGTTATATTCATATCCGATCCGTCTGTCGCAATTAGGATCTTCTCAAATAATTCAATGGCCATAGGCATCACTTCCTTCTATAATGTAATACTATATTCTTATACATGATACATGTTGCGGGGATGCATGGATATCATGATAAATGGCGTCAATTTCTCTAAATTACGAGATACGTTGTCACCCCTTATTGAAATTAGTACCTGATATAATATCAGTTCCAGCAAGGGATAATCATCGGGAATTAGATCTGAAAAAATAGAGCAATATAAACGTATTGCTAATCAAAGTCGGTTTGGTTAGTACATTATTTCAATTTTCGGGTCGTGATCTAACATAATTGCACTGTTGGAAAGCGGATCCACTCTTCTATTGTTCACATATGATCTGTTAAACCCCCACCATGGCAGGTGTTCTCTTCATTGATGGTTCCTACCGACCTCGACACGTTAATTTAATGGAATTTACTTACTCTTCTCCTATCCTATGGCTCTTAAAAATATTTCTTCCAGGAGGCTGTGAAACCTATGATGCCGATGCATAGGTTGTAAAAATCGCTTACCATGGATCAAAAGGATCAGTAACTAATGCCCTTCTCTCTGATTCACAGCCAGAGACGGTAATTATCTCAGTCACAGAGGGAATAATTACCATTACCCGACCCCTTCTTTAATCCGCAAACTTGAAAAACCAAAGATAACGATTCATCGGACTGATCTGGAAGGAACCATTATCCTTCATGCAGACGGATTAGAATATTGGTTTGAAGATGGTATTCGCAACCATTGATCGGGTAGAAGGCGGGGTCCTGATTGTATTGACCCATACAGAACCGGTCAGGACGATTCACCTTCCATTGGCCATTTTTCCGAAGCTTGAAGAGGGTGATGTGGTTGAGATAACCATCGAGAAGGATATGGAGATCGCCCAGGAACTTAAGGATAAGATTTTAAAAATCAGGGAAGAGTTAAACCGCGTGGAATTGTAACACCCTTTCTTATTTATCACATTAACCAGATCCCAGGTCATTTTAGTCCTTTTTTTGCATGAGACAACTCACAATTCACTCAAATATCCTGTTTTTGAACTTGGTATTGTTGAGCTAAATCAATAAGTTATAAAGACTGTTCATCCAGTGTACTATATGAAGGCTCGATTCATTCCGATCATATGCGGAATACTCCTTCTGTTCTTACTTATCCTCTCCGCGGTACCAGTAAGTCATGAACTGGTACGGTCACAAACCAAACCATCCGTAACACTGGTCTATGCTTCCTCAGGCATGATGCCCCAACTGCTTGATACCAGTCAGGTTGATGCATTCATAGTCTGGGAATCTGTTATATCAACAAGTAAACTCGGCAATATTGGGAAAGTGATAGCCCGGGATCCGGATTTTCCTCCTGATCATAAATGGGAAGACTCTGCCTGCAACGTACTTGTTATGAGAAATGAATTTATCAACAAAAATCCTGAAATAGCATCTCTCCTTTCAGCGATAACCATTGCAGGTATGAGACAGATCGAAAAAGACCCTGCTCGAGCCATCAATATTACTGCTGCATGGGTATATGGATCTAAGCCGATACATTCTGCTGGAATATCCCTCAATCCACAAGATGTTGAAACCGAGGCTTTTCATCATATTATTTTTACTGATTCAGCCTCAATCCCGAGCATCTCCCGGATTACCAGCCCGGCTGGGTCGAGTAACCACTACGATCAAAATATCTCATCCGGGATCAATAATTCAGTCAGGATATATGCTAACAAACTTTTGAACGGTTCTGAACCTGTGATTTCTGGACATCCTCAGGAGATCAAACTAGGATATCTGCCATCTAGCGATCTGTATGCTCCTCTCTATGTAGCAATTTTGGAATATGAAACGATCTGCAATACCTATGGTTTCTGTCTTGCCCCGGAGAATGGAAGTTCAGATCGCCCGAGTCATGGTAATCTCATGGTTCATAATCAGACTGTTGCAACGGTCGATCTGTTGCCAGGATCTGTCGGAGGTGGAGTGATGACCGGTCTCGGCCAGAATGTAATAGATGTTGCATATATCGGGAGTGTCCCCGTATTACTCCAGATATCAATGGGGAATGCTGCTTCGATCATTCAGTCAATCAATACTGGAGGTTCAGGTTTGGTAGTGAATGAAACTGCACCATGTACTGACTGGAAGTCATTTATCTCGTGGATAAAGCAACGTTCAACTGAGGGTAATCCCGTAATTCTTGCAGTTCCTCAAAGTTCTATCCAGGAAGAGATGATGAGAGAGGCGTTCGATTATGAAGGAATACAGATCGTATTATACGGCTTACCGCCACGGTGGAATGTAAATGAAACGTTTACATAAGATAAAACGGGGAATTGCACTACCGGTGACGATCGTCATTATCTGGGAAATTCTCTCATTGAATATCGGTAATAGTTTCATTCTTCCCGGATGGGAACTAATCGTCCCGGTCCTCATCCATCCGATGGATTCCCTGTTTGGAGGTGCATCTCTATTTGAAAATGGGGTTATCAGTCTGGAGCGTGTCCTCATTGGTTTTCTCCTTGCGACGGTTATCGCTGTCCCTCTCGGTCTACTGAGTGGCTGGTCAGAACGTGTGGATGAATACTTCAATCCGCTGATCCAGATTCTTCGTCCGGTTCCTCCTATCGCATGGATGCCTCTTGCAATTGCCTGGTTTAAGATCGGATTTGGCTCGCTTATCTTCATCATTTTTATCGGTTCTTTCTTTCCTGTTCTTATCAGTACGGTAGAAGGTGTTCACAATGTCAGGATCCGATGGCTGGAAGTTGCTGAGTCTCTTGGGGCAACAACAAAAGAAAAATTTGTCACAGTGATTATTCCAGGTGCACTTCCTTTTATCTGGACTGGCTTTCGGCTCGCATTTGGAGTAGGATGGATGTGTCTGGTAGCTGCGGAGATGCTTCCCGGAACAAGTGCAGGTCTTGGATATCTTATCATGTATGCTTACAATCTGGGCCAGATCCAGGTTATCGTGGCTGGTATGATCGTTATTGGAATAATCGGTATAGTATCTGATTATCTTTTCAGATGTGGCCAGACGCGATTCTTTGATTGGCAGGGAAAAGAATGAATAACATCCTGGAAATTAATAATATTTCAAAAATATTTGCCGAAAATAACTCCTTGTGCAAAGCAATAGACAATGTTTCCCTGACGTTAACTAAGAAAGAAATAGTCTGCCTTATGGGTCCGTCTGGGTGTGGAAAATCTACGGTTCTTCGGATCATATCCGGGTTAGATACTGCCGATTCAGGCATCATCAACGGTGATGAATGGATTTCTGCAGATTCTTTGCATACTGCCATGGTGTTTCAGGAGCATAGTCTTTTCCCCTGGCTTTCTGTTGCCGAAAATATTGGATATGGGCTCAGGATGAAGACCAGATTCTCTTCAGAACAGCAGGTAAACCAGAAAGTTTCACAACTTCTTGCTCTTGTCCGGATGGAGGAGTTTGCCAATGCTCTTCCCCACCAACTATCCGGAGGAATGAAGCAGCGGGTAGCTGTTGCTCGTGCTCTTGCGGTTGAACCTGATATTCTCCTTATGGATGAACCGTTTAGTGCCTTGGATCCATTTTCACGGCGGGAACTTCAGGACGAGGTGCTCAATATCAGGTATCACCTTGATACCACTTTTTTCATTGTTACCCATAATCCTGAAGAGGCCGTGTATCTTGCCAACCGGGTCATCATTCTGACCAAAAGACCTGCAACAGTTTTGAAGGAGGTTACGATCCCTTTCTCTTATCCCCGAAACATGGTAGATCCTGAAGTATTAGATCTGATTCAGGAGGTTACCGAAATGATAACATCAGGGAGGGGTAAGGCTGAAGTAAATTAGACAGATAATGAAATATCATTCGTAAATTTTGAGTTCACGTTGTAAGATCAAAATCGAGATCGTTGATCGAATTATTCAATCTTCAATTTCGGGAAAGTATCGGGAGAGGTTCCAGAATTTAAATATGATACTTACGCTTCAGAAGAAGGTGTAAAATTTTGAATAGTTCTATATAGCAATTTGTGGGGAGTTTGCACAAATAACGATTTTGTAATCATATCAGAAATTGTCGCTGATCTGCTCATCCTGAAAGAAAATCGATGATAAGTTTCCTGACCACAAAATATAGTTAGGCAAGATTAAGGGAGGATGGTGATACAGATGGAAGCCCCCTGACTTCTGCCTGGAGATAATCAGTAAAGGTATATTCTGGGTTAGACTCTGCTTCAAGGATTTCATGAAGATTCGTTGAGATGTTATTTAATTATCGAATATACTCCTGGATGCATGGCATATCCCGGTATCTCCTGATCAATGCAGTTAAACATCATATTTATCAGGTCCGGATCATATGCAGGCACTGCATATGTAGCTGATAAGGTCATGATGCTCTCAAAGGTGGAGAGGAGAAAGAAAAAACCAGGAGGTAGAAAAAAACTCGGAAGAATGTAAGCATTACGGACTGATAGACCGCAAAGGGTAACCTGTTTACGAGTGATAATACCCGTATTTGAGAATATTGTTGTTTTACTGGCAGTATCCTGAATAGTATTCCACGCGGAATTGATAAGTTCCTTAGCAGCCGAGTATCCTGATTCTAATTGCTTCTCCGCTTCAATGACCTCGTCAAGTCCAGGGTATTGAGATTTTTTCTGATTCATCAGGAGATGAACTCTTTTACCGGTATGTTCTAGAGATTCACCCGGCATTATAGGTACCCTGACTTCAAATGAGGTAGAGAAATTTATCAATGACCGCTTAAGTGTGATGGGAAGATATCTGCGGAGGTCAACGGTGTTATACAACGGGACTGTGATATCAGATTTCACATGGAGTACTGAAGTTATTGCACGTGCCAGGATTGCTATCATAAAATCATTTACCGTGATGTCCCATTTTCTTCGGCAATCCTGGATAATTGATGTACGTCTCTGATTGAAGCATACCATAGAATACCGATAATTCTCAACATGAAGAGACTGCAGAGGAACGGATATCCTTGAGCACCAGCCAATGCTAGTTTCGGGTTTTTGTATCTGCTTTTTTTCAGTTAGAAGATCAGATATCCGTGGTAATTGGTGATCTCTGATAGGGATTATAAATAGTTCAGGAGGATGCCCGGAAAGATATTCGGAGTAATATCTCAAGATCAGTTCGGAAAAAACTTTGAGACCCTGTGCATCCATAACGATATGATGAACATTGAAAACAACTATGTCTCCGGTTTTATCAGGATTTTCTATCAGAATGATCTGGAATAATCTTCCCAGGTATGGATCAAGAGGATATGAAAGAGCTTGGTACAGTATTTTTTCGGGAGTCCGGGAAGATAATCGAAGCAGGTAATCATGAGTAGGCTTTGTTGAACATTCCTGCCAGAAAAGAGCATCCTGATCCTTGATTATTTTGCATCTGGTAATTGGTTCTGCCAGGGTTGCGTCATCGACAGCTTTTTCCAAGATATCATAGAGTACAGGACCATCCAACTCTATCACCAGATGAATGACTTGGTTTGAGAATGTACAAAAAAGGGCTGTAGAAAAATCTAATGAATTTACCGGATATCGTTCATCCGGAGTAATACCATGTAAATGGGCTGACATCTTGGTATTTATATTATTAATGATATTATATTTAAAAATTGATAATGATTATCTTGTTATTATAACGTATCTTCCTGATCGTGATTACCGAATCTGGTATCAATAATTTATAGGATTCATTGTATTGAATCGAGATGAATGAGTTCACTTAAATTTATTGTTCCGAAAATATCCCATCAAAAAAAGGTGAAGAGCTGCTAAAGACGGTAGGTAGTGTCACCACCAATACCAATAATCGTACCAGTAATAATACCAGTAATTATTCCAGTAATTACTGAAATAATCCCAATAATAATTCCACCAATAGTTGTCATAATAGCAATAGTTACAATACCCATAATCTGCTACTGCTGCAGGAATCCCAATCGAAATTCCTAACAATGCAAGTAGGAGTAAAACAGCTAGAACGCGTTTACTACGTGCCATAATTCCTAATCAATATATACAATATTAAAGGTTGTTATCAACAAACGAATGGTTGCATATTATGGAAATATTCTGAACTAAATATGCGTCATTTTTAATATTAAAATTAAAAACTAAAATATTTTTTTCCTAAAATTGATTTAAAGATAATTATACAGATGATTCGTATTTGCGTGCTCTATTTATCCCATATACGTTTCGAATTTTGAATGGAAAATCTAATTCACAAAACGATTTCTGCTATTTCTGATCACCATAATGTTCCACATAATCTGGTCTGAATTGAGTGCTTTCATATATGTGTTTTCGTCAATCCAATTTTGACCCATCCGAGCAGTTCAAAAATGTTCCCCCTAAGGTAATCGTCGTAGTTTAAATCATCTCTCCTTCTGAAACTTGACCCACTCATGTTCAGAATAATCTCCCGATGAGTGATCCTATCCAGTAAAGCGGCAGTCAGTCAACTGGCTTGTTAAACAAAATCCAGAAGATGTCCCATTAAATCGCAATGGTTTTCGATCCTGGTCGGGATATGAAATTGGATCATTCAACATCAAGAAGGGAACCAGAAAGTTGATAAAAACACAAGGTAATATTCCCGATATGAACCATTATCTAGGAAGCATATTTGGAGTTCTGCTCATACTTCTTCTGATCTCTAGTGTTTCTGCCCATCCTCCAAGTGATCTGAACCTGGCCTATAATCAGACTACTGGAAATCTATCTGCAACATTCACTCACACGGTAACTGATATGACCACCCATTATCTTAAGAATGTGAAGATTATCGTGGATGGAAACGAGACAATTAACCAGGATTATATGACCCAGCCTACACCGGACATCTTTGCGTACACTTATTCCCTGAATGCTTCCCCGGGAACTGTGATTGATGTTTCTGGTCAGTGCAGCATCGGAGGAACCATAAAGCGATCGCTCACGGTATAAATGAGTAATATTGAGACCTCCTTTACGAGAACAGTATCAGGATCCTATTCTGGTTACCGTGTATATAGTATATTTCGTGACAAGAATCGGTTTCAATAATTTTCTAATGTGAGAAAAAATATGAGATGGGGTGGAGATAACTATTATCCGGGGCTGAAAATTGATGAAAAGAATAATTTATTTATCAATATAACGTCGATTTCTCATTTTCACGATGCCGGTTATGAGCACGATTCCTGCAATTCCATTTAACATGATTCGTATAACCGGATCAAAAAGATCTTCACCACTTAAATTTGCATGAATTATCCCGAACATTAATGCAAGATAGATAATCCGGTGGATTTGAACCCATCTCTTTTTGAGAGCAGATCTAAAAATTGCGGCAAAAAAACCGAGATATATCAGGATTATAGCGATTTTTCCTCCATTTGCTAGAAAAATGTATACAGATGAGATATTTGGAATAAAAACGGAAAGATCGTTAAATGAGAGTGCAAGCACTAGTGGATGAATGGTAATAAGGACAAGTCCGGTTAAAACAAATATATGATGGATAGTGATGAATGCATATCCAAATGCGGATTTTATCTCTTTCTTTAAGAGATTCATGATAACACCAACGGAAAGAGAGAGAAATCCAAACAGTCCGGAAAATCTGAGGGTAATATTTAATAAATCACTCGGGTGTGTGTTTACGATAATGCCAAATACTAGGATAAAGGGGGAGAAGAAGAGAAGGATAAATAGAACCCGCCTGACCAAGAAACCCATAGCATGTGATGGACCTTTTTAAATATATCAGTTTTGGATATTTTTATAGATAGATAAACCAGTTCTCCAGAATAGGCCTGAATCCGATGATTCCTGATAACCGGAGTGACGCAGCAATCTACTTCAAAGACTATGCCATGATCCATCAATATCTTTCAACTTTCGGCAAATACAAAACAAAATCTCTAGACTGAATGGATATA
>NZ_JAJRBM010000408.1 GCF_028679455.1 Methanospirillum sp.
ACTCTGTGGTTCCAACACCTTCGGTAAAGATCCTGACTCATGTACTGAGAGGGATTCATGTTCCTAAAGCAGTCTTCAGAAATTATCAAGACTTGGACAGTCGTATCGAATATCTCATTACCTCATAACATGTCCGATACCATCTACTTGGATAGCCTTTGATACCTAAAATTAAGATTTCTTTCTTTTTTTCTTCTGATTCGACACCGGTTTGGTTAGAGAAAATCCGGATGATTTTAAATCTCTGACATCCACGGTGTGAGAATTATCACCCGAAGAAATTGCGGGAGTAATGAACCGGAAGAACTCACTGGTGAACTGTTCGTAGCTGAATCCCTCAGCTTCGATCACGAGTTTCCATTTGTGTTCCATGGAGAGGATATTCATAAAAGATATCATAAGATACATCGAGGTCAGGAATGGATCGAGATCGGCTCGGATTGTCCCGTCATCAATTCCTTCCTGGATCGCATCCCGTAGGATCATCCGACAGGTACCATATCCCTCTCCAATCTCTGCGGTACATGGATTTTCCCTGGAAAACCGTTCAGACCCGTAAAAGTGGATCATTCGAAGATAATCCGGGTATTCCTGTGAAAACTGGTAATAGGCCTGTCCCATCAGGGCCACTTTGGTAATCCCGGGAACTTGTTTTTCCATACACTTCACGTATTTTTCTTTCAGGATCTGAACACCGCGGAGAACGATAGTGGCGAAAAGAGTCTCCTTATTTTTAAAATAAAGGTAGATAGTAGCCTTATTCAGTTCGACCTCCCGTGCGATGTCATCCATGGAAACATCTTCAAAACCCCGGGAAAAAAAGAGACACTCAGCTGCATCGATGATCCCGGTCTTTCGCTGTTCTTTCTCTCGTTGTCTTCTATCGGCGATTCCCATTTTTCACCATCCGACTCATCTTCATATCATAACTGGTTGTTTGATCTCATACTTCCCGCCGGATCCAGGCCTCGATGAGTGATCGGGTGATACTTGTCTTCGAGGGAAAAGGGGGCAGGGAATCACGGGTAAACCAGCCGGCGGCTTCGATCTCCAGGTTGTCTATCCGAATCTCTCCTCCGGCATGGTCCGCTACAAAGCCGATCATGAGTGAATCGGGAAACGGCCAGGGCTCGCTCCCGAAGTACCGAAGGTTTCGTACCGTAATGCCTACTTCCTCGTCGACTTCGCGGTGGACGGTCTGTTCAAGGTTCTCACCTGGTTCATTGAAACCGGCAATGACCGAAAAAAACCCAAGTGGGGAGTTGGGGGAACGGGCAAGCAGGACCTCCTCTCCTTTTTTGATCAGCACGATGATTGCGGGGGAGATTCGGGGGTAGGTGATGCGGCTGCAAGCTGTGCAGATTCGTGCCCGTTCGGTCGTGAGCGGTCTGGTTTGTGCACCGCACCTGCCGCAGAAAGTGTTTGAGCGGTCAAAATCAAGAATTCGCACGGCATACGAGGCAATGGCCATGTCGTTGTCCGGAACCTTTCCTGATAATTCCCTGACCGGTGATGACCTCCAGCCCTCCGGCAGCATGGCTCCTACCGGGATCTCGGCAGCATAGTAGAAAAGGTCTTCCCTAGTGCCTAGGTACACCGGCTCACTACATGTCAGACCAGTGGGGAGAGGGCTTTGTATGAGAACGGTACCTGGTGTTGGGTCATGCAGGAATAACACGGAACTGTTCTGGACCAGGATCCACCGTTTTTGTCCAGACGATGGTTCCTCCGGTTCAGGGTAGATGGGGAGGAGGGGGCGGACTGTGTAAAACGGGTGGTGTTCCATTAGTTCTCCTCAAGAGGAATGTGTGAAGATCTCCTCATTGTCATCATAATCATACTCATGATAGATAGTATTCAGGCGTCTTTGGTTCGTGATACAATGTACTTAAACGTAGCGAAGCCTCATGAACCATGCCCGGTTTCATTGTTCTGGCATGTTTCGGACAGTTTTTGATACATGCACAACACGTGATACATGTTTCCTGATTGATCACCGAACTATTTTGTCGATCAACAGCACCTACCGGACATCCTTCTGCGCAAACACCGCATTGAATGCATCGATCATTGACTTCAATGAAATCAACCTTCCATAATGTAGAATCTCCCCGATACGGATACATGCCAGGAACCATTACTTCAGATAGTTCAGAGACTGATGAAACAGATTGTAATCTTTCGCGAATTTTGCGTCCAAATTCTTCTGCATGTTGTAAATCATCATCATTTGGACGACCTTCGGCAATGGGTGTATCAGCATTTGAGAATGAGTGTTCTCCAACATATGCTCCACCAGCAATGGGAATCCCACCACACTTCATGACGATATTTTTGAGTTCGAGTAATGCATCCTCATATACTCGGTTGCCATAGAGAACGACACAGACCGTAGGAGTATTATGAGCCTGAATTTCATTCAGCCATTCAGTTATGAGTGCCGGCACTCTTCCCATGTATACGGGAACTCCAATAACAAGCAATTCATCTTCAGAAGTGTGTAATGGTTCTTTTCTCGCTTCAGGTGTGGTAATATCGAGCAATTCCACGTTGCCGTGATTTGTTCCTCGTGCAATACCCTGAAGAACTGCTTTTGTTGTTCCCGTTGGTGAGAAACAGACCAATTTAACTGATTCTATGTTCATTCACTTAGCTCCCTCAATTTCGTGTGATTCATCCCTTCCCTATGGGGGGATTTTCTCTGGATATACCTGGAGAATGTGTCACTAGATTGATCTTTCTCCCAGTTATATTATAACTGCTGGTTATTTAATAACTCACCATTATGATGAACATTCTCTAGTGTTGGGTAAATCAGATAATCCCGTTGAACTCTGGTAGGTGATGTATAGGTACCACGAAAAAAGGTGAAGATTTTTTAGCCCGGTGATTTATGCGTTCTGAAAACGGTGATTATGTATTATTCTTTGTTTTCCTGACTCATCCATGCCTTCCTGGATTTGATAAATCCCTGAGGTTCTGGTGTCTGGCCGATGAATTGGATAATTCTGTCTGCTGCCTCTTCTGGTATCACGGTTCCCGTATCAAGAGTGATATCATAGGTAAAATATGGGTTATACACCTCATCATACAATCCTGCTGCAAGCCCTACCAGCCGGTCTCCACGCTCCTGCTCCCGTCTGATTACTACATCCTTTGAAGGTTTCACACCGATGAAGTAGACTTTTTCATGGGAAAGTATCTCAAAGAACGGAGTTATCCTGTTTTTGTCAAATAGTACCTCATCCACGATGATCCCATATCCCTGTTCAGAGAGCATTTTGTAGAACTGTACTGCAGTCTGATATACCGGGTACATATACGAGGAAACCTTCATTCTGATAATCTGGTGCCCATCCTGTTCACTGGTGGTTACCTGAATTGCCTGCTCATCATATGGGGGATAATCGCATTTCTCAGGAAAGGCGGTCTGCACCATGGTATCGAGTCCGTATAATAGGAGGACGCCCGGGTATTTCTTCTGTAACTGCTTTGCTATCGTAGTTTTCCCGGATGATGAGGTGCCGTTTAGTAATATGATCATGGATCTGAGGTCATCACTTCTCCTATAAATGTCATCTCCGGGCGTTCTCCTCCCGGTGGGGACATGATTTGATCTCTTTATTCAGAGAAAAAAAGTTGAAGATATCTCTTCAATACGTTTACTCACTATTTGTTGGAGACACGATAGAGATTGTCCCTGCAATCAAAGCAAGATTTTCTACTCCTGCCGTTGCTGAATCAATATTGTTGTACATTCCCGTCACGATCATTACTTTTTCATCAGTGCTCAGGATATAGATTCCATCAATTTCATCCCCACTAGTACCATAATCCACAATTCCCCCATCACTAAGGTAATTTGGTTCAGTTCCATTGATTGGAGATATATTCGCTCCCAGCATAAAGTTGTCAAGGTACAGTTTTGAGTTTTTGTCGTTTAATTTCTCTCCAATCTCATTATCAATGACGATAATTGAGATGAGCGAGTTTGGATCTGTTTGGTTAACAAAACTTGTCACTACACCAATTGGAGAATCTATGGTGTTATTTGTATATCCGGGGGGTACCATAACCGTATAATTGGTACTCGAGGTACTGTTAATCAACGATTCATTGACCTCAATCTGTTTCCATCCGGTAAAATCTATCGCAGATACTACTGATGCTGATAGAATTATCAATCCTAAAATCACTACAAATTGCAATTTATTCATTCTTCCCTCCACTAAGCAAATCAATAGTCTATCTATTAGATAAAAATTGTATCGACTTGATTTCAAGATGTTTAATTAATAATAACAAAATTATAACCTCAACTGGATGAAGCGTTTTATTCGCACCAGCTTCCTGTAAAGGTGACGAAAAAAGATATGATGATAG
>NZ_JAJRBM010000409.1 GCF_028679455.1 Methanospirillum sp.
AACAGACTCACGAGGAGTTATCCGATACAAAACTTCTCGCTTCCTTGAGACGATATTATCTTGCATTATTTCTCTGTCAGCAGTGATAGGACTGGTAAGTGAAAAGATCAAAGATGTGTAACTCTGCCAGTCACAGAACTTCCCCGATCCTCTCAAGAATGGTCTCCATTATGCTTATCGCATTATAAATCGGGATGATTTCATCTTCAATACCACCATATCTCCCGAATACTGCATAGGTGTTCATAATGCGAGTTTATCTGTTTCAATCGGCAATGAAATTCCAATTTTATCGATCAGATACGCACACTCGGAAAGAACATGAGTACGCCTGAATATGATGCCATGTGCAAGTATTACGGACTTTCATGCTTTTCCACAGCCTTCTTAGGCATGAAGACAAATAATGTGGGATTTTTATGCCATTCATTCATATCAATGCAAGACAGGCATCGCGATCAGCATACGTTCAGGAGAGAAACCTTCTGGATTCATCTTTCCGATTCATACAGTACTTTTCCTCGTTTAATGCCCAGAATAAAACAGTCCCAGGAACTGGTTCTGAAGACTCGTCTTCACTGTATACTCATATATCCACTCCCACACCAGGAGTTACTCTTCCAATGGCATTTCGATAAATGACCATCTGGATTCCTCTTTTTAGATTTTTTTACCAGTACCAGAAGATCCAGATCTGATTCTGCAGTTGCCTCACCCCGGGCATACGATCCAAAAAGGATAATTCGGGATGGTTTATCCACCCGAAGAACCTTCATCGCAGATTTTAAGATCCGGTCTTCAGAAAGCACTGACATTAAAACGCTCCAATTATCGAGGGGAAAGGATCTGCTGAATACACTTTGCACCTTAGTATCTCTTTTTTAGGGATTATTCAGATGAGTCTATAACAGATCAGGGAGAGATTCGGAGATATGAATATAGTGCAAAGTATACCGATTTAGAATGACCGAAGTGAAACAGAGGTTATTCAAAGCGTGCACACTATATGCGCTACATAGTTTAAGCCATACTTTTTGGATAAATCCGGAAAGTTTGGCATTATACTATATATGGAGGTATTACCCTGACTTGAAAATAAGGAGGATCTGTGCATATTCAGAATAAAATAGATGATTACATAAGTAATCGGTGAAATTGCCTCATAAACGCGTTTTTGGATCGTTTATATAGACTGACACACAGCCCCTTTTCATGCTGGGCCATAGTTCAGGTATGGGTATATATAAGCCCGGCATAGCGTGGAGCAGCAATTGCGCTTTTCACCAGGTTTTCCAGGAATACTCCGCCATACGCCGATATTTTGCCGGGAGGATACCCGGTGATCCGAACAGGGGCGGAATTCCGAAAAGAAGGCTATTTTGGGGGCGTTTTTTGGGTCAAACCTGTCAGGTCACGAACGGGTGCACCAGTACCAGGTTCCTGTGGGAGGTTAATTACAGGAAAAACACGTAAATTCTGTATCCAGTATCGTCTGATTCGCCCCGACCGATTCAAAAATTATCAAGTGATGGGGTATTCCACTTGATACAATCTTCAGGGTGTCTCCGGTTGAAAAATTTGACACAGTATCGTCATTATTCCAAGAAGTTCCATTTCCCTTGGAAATTGAAGTATTAACTTCATCAGAATACGAACACAAAGGAGTCACGACTTCATTATTTAGAAGGAACTTGATATCAGACCACTTGATTGAACTTCCTCCCTGATGAGAGATCAATGTCGAGTTATAAGTTCGACCATCCTCACAGCATGAGTACACCAGAAAGGAGATATGCGGCTGCGCCTCCGGGGGGGGGGAGGAGATGAGAAATACCCCGATGATAGCCATCCCGGTGATGACAATGGATATTAAGAGGACTCCCCCGATAACCTCCGAAACAGCACAGTCCTTCATGAATAACAATAAAATAGGTGATATCAGGTGAAATAGTACTCTGCTGCTGTTCCGTCAAAGAATGACTGATCTGAATCGAGCTCCAGGCTCATGAACCGTTCGATGGTCGGCATCAGTTCTGTGATCCTGAGATTCCGTTTCCACGAGACCGAGACGCCGGTTCCCTGCCACTGGAAACTGACCCATGCAGCATAATTCTTTGCTGCAGTAAGGGTGAGGTTTGAATGGAAGTTCTCGAAATCCTGTACCCGGATCTGGGTTATGTTCCCCTGGGCTTTCTGGATCCCGTTAATCTTCAGATCGATATCAGACAGGTTGCATTCGGTTATTGAACCGGCCATGAATATCTTCGCTTTTGAATGCTGGTTTCTCAGGGCAATCTCGATACTATCACCGTCAGCCATGGTTATGGTCGTGTTGTTCACGGTGATCGTCGAGTTCGATCCCCGGGATATCCATGACATGACACCGCCTGACTCAAGAATCGTGTTTCTTGAGGTTAGCAGGCTCGTGCCATTCCAGATACCGGTTACATTCACGTACTTCTCGATATAATCAGAGGCGGGCGTTGCATTGGTGACCATCTGGCGGACGGAGTAATTGCCCTCGCTCATGAAGATGTGGATGGGGTTCTGTTCCGTTGAACTGTTTCCATCCTTGAAATTCCATGACCACTGGTTTGCCCCGCCGGTTGAGAGATCGGTAAATGCAACCTCGTGGGGAGCTCTGCCCGTCCAGGGATACGCGGTGAAGTTGGCATGGATCGGCTCTTTTGAAAGAACGGTGATACTCTTCAAGGGCGAATCCGCAAAATTACCCATCATGGCAATAACCGTGGCATTCCGGTACGGAACCCTCACGAATACTGGCAACGTTCTCCCTGCATACTGTTCTGCATTGAAGGTTCCCTGGACTGTCGAAGGAAGACCGGGTGTCGTGACAGCCATGGTGCCTACCGACTGGTTATTGACATATAGTTGTGCCGAGGTGTTATCCTGCCATTTCCCGGAGACGGATGCAGTCACCGTGGTATTCCCCTTGACGTTCGGATTCGCCGTGGTCCAGGTTCCCGATTCGGAGGTGATCGAGGTGATATTTACGGTAATTGGTTCATACGCGATCGTCGCATTTGAATAGGCATATACATACGTGCCGTTTGAAAGTTTCATCCTTGCAGTGAAAAGACGCTTGGTACCTTCATATGGCCTGGTATCAAGACTTGTGATCAGGTATTCAGCAATAGTCGAGTTATATAATAACTGCTGGGTAGAAACCGGAGAGGTAAGATAACACTGACTGGTTCTTTCTCCAAGACCCTCAAAATGTGCCTCCACCGTGTATGCCGAGGTATAGGGAATCGTGTCTCCTTCTTTCGGTTTATCGATATCAAAATGGATAGAGGAATCCCATTTATATGTTAGATATAACTGGTTCGCTGAAATGGTCGTGTTATCAGGCACCGGGAAATGAATCCCCTTCACATAATTTGTTCCTACCGGATACTGCCACCAGTCAAGGAAATAAGCCCCATATCCCTCGTATTTTAGGTAGTTGTTATACTCCCTGAACGTGAGATTGTATGAAGAGTCACCCCAGGTTGTATACCCCGTGGGATACCCTCCCGGGGGATCCAGGGTAAAAGTGCCGCTTCTCGAGCTTGGACTCAGGTATACGACACGCGGCGTGGTATTATATGTTGTATTGTAATCAAGAAACTCTGCCGAAGAAGCTAGGTCGCTATAGTAAAAAGTGCCATCACTATAGCCCCCTCCATACTTAACGAAGTACCCGGGTACCTGAATGGAGGAAGTATGCGGCCCGACATTGCCGAAATCGATATTCGTGTACTCCCGGTCCGAATAGATCAGGATACTGTCTGACACGTTCTGGTTGTACGTCCCGTACGAATAGGTCACTTTCCACTTATCGGGAAGGTATTCCCTGACCCTGAAGACGGAGTTGCTCACCCCTTCGAGGTAGAACACGTAATCACCAGTGGAGTTGGTGGTCGTCGAGTTTACCGCCTGCCAGGTTCCACTCTTCCGTTCCTCCAGGGTGACCTGCCAATCCGGGAGATAATCCTCGCTGGTATCCTTCACCCGGTTCTGGTTCTTGTCGGTCCATACCTTTCCCGAAATAAGCCCGGGCTTTGAGACCACGAAGACCGAGGTGTTGACAAACGCCTGTCCGCATTCGTTCTGGACCATCAGGCTGGCATAGAAGGTTCCCACCCGGTCATACGTATGGGGAGGCGGATTCGGATTCGAGACATTGGACGAGTAGTAATACGTACCGTCACCAAATGACCACCGCCACCCGGTGATGTTTGCATGGGGTTCTGAGTGATCGGTAAAGTTCACCGTGAGGGGTGATTCACCGGTCTTTGGTTCTGCATCCATTACCCCGGTAAGGGTCGTACAGGGGAACACAATCGGTCGGGTAATATTTGCTACCTGGCCACAATCGTTCTTTACAATCAGTTTGACCTTATAGGTCTCATTCCGGGCCTCGAATTCCTGTCTCGGCGGTTCTTTTCCGTAATAATGCTCCTTTCCGTTATCGAAATCCCAATCCCAGTAAACAACACTCTCAGGATCGCTCGTCGAGAGATCCGTAAATTCAACAGACATGTTTCCATCGAGATCGACAACTCCGTCGTAGCTGAAATCTGCTTTCGGTGCTGTACACAGGGGATAAACGACAACCAGGTCCGTTTTATTCATGCGGTCAGATCCGCCGGGGTTTGAAGCGGTCAGCTCTACCGAGTACAGGATCGGTTCAGTTCCATCACCACGCCCATAATCATACAGGTAGTAGTTGGACACGGATGTTCCGCTCTTTACGGTTCCATCC
Source organism: Methanospirillum sp. (assembly GCF_028679455.1). Taxonomy (GTDB): domain Archaea; phylum Halobacteriota; class Methanomicrobia; order Methanomicrobiales; family Methanospirillaceae; genus Methanospirillum. The sequence continues at coordinate 4,769 of NZ_JAJRBM010000409.1, forward strand.
CCAAGATTCCAGCTCCAGCCAGTCGGAGAGCAGTACGAGCCATCAGTAAAGTTCACGAGGAACGGTTCCCGGCCACAGGGTTTACCCGGGTATTTTGCATTGCATAAATCACAAACCCGTCCTTCCGACGAGGTACAATCCTTATCCCATGATTCAGTGAAATCCGCATGAACCGGTTTGACCTCGATATAATTCTCTTTTGTCAGGGTGAAGTTGAGTCCTTCATCCGTGGTAATATTGTGAGTTACGGAATAAAGGCCGGTCTCCGTATATGTCCAGGTAGGAGTAAGTCCTGTCGCATCGATCCCGGGATTTTTGTTTGCATCGAAATCCCAATCCGAATAAACAACATTACCATAGGAGGTATCATTAAATTGAACCTCTTCGTTGATACAGACACGGACAGAACCGGTCATGCCTACCCGGCCACTGCCGCTTCCGAATATGCTCCCCCCGGTTCCAAAATCGATTATCCGGGGAATGAGACCTGACCAGATTATCGACTCGGCACCCGACGGGCTTTTATAGATTATATCAATATTTTTTGGCAGGCTGAGAGGTTTTGCACTAAACCCCTCTCCAACCTGGAGATATTCCATATCGAGACCGGTTGATGAAGTATTACCCACGTAACTGAATTCAGATTTCCCGGAATCCAGGGTAGCGGTGGCATCTAGTATTGGCCAAATCTTCTCCCGGTCAACAAGGATATAATACTCGGCATTGGCCTCTGCATTATTCCCTGATGAATCATACGTCCGGAGGCTGTCTCCTCCTGCGTGGATCAGATTAATCTGGTTATCAGTTCCCAAAACCAGATTGAAGGAGACCTGGGGGATTTTTTCAGGGGGGGGCTGGGAGAAATAGACCGTCCCCAAAATACTAAATCCGGTGACCATAATAGCAATCATCAGTACCGCCCCCAGTACCTCGCTTATCCCGGAATCTTTTTTCATGCCGATTCTCTCCGTTTGTTCGATGAAATTGGGATCATATAAAAGAATGATCGTAACTATCCCCTTGTTTTGTGATGCAATAAACTATCGGAAGGGTAATAATAGGGGAGTGAAGAAAAAGAATATATCTTTGATTAACCTTACTGGCCGATGTTGAACAACGAGACCGAGACATCAGCTTTTTTATACGATATTTTCAGGTTATTTTGTGTGATATCATCCACTCCATCATTATCTGTAAATTCATCAATGACATCCTGAAGAGTGGGATAATTCACATCATCTTGAACTATCGAGGATAGATCAAAAGGAGATGGACCATTACATATAAACAGACTTGCACTTATTTCTCCAGCAGTTACGGGTTTAACCGTTGCAACAATATTCTTTGGAGAAATTAATCCGCTGGAGGATCTCTTAGCATTTTCAGCCACGGTGTTGAAGACCTTATACCATTTACTCTGTTCAGCCGCATCTAATCCATCGGCATTGATGAGAATAAATTTCGCATTGCTCTGCCCATCCAGGAGTTCATACCCATTGACCGACGATGTCAGGTCAGATATCGTGATCATTACCGGGTTATTCTGTGTTCCGCTTACTGATGAACTATGGATGAAATCTGAATGCGTCTTGATCTCGATATCGGTAATGTCCACCTGGATTATACCGTTTACCATCTGGACTGATACAGGTGGAGTGAATAATAACGAGGTACCATCGCTCTGGTTGACAAACGAGGTTCCCCACTGGTAGAGGTATTCCTGGTTAACCCAGTATTTGTTATGTGAACCAAATTTAAACAAAGAAAGAGGATGATTTACTCCGGATCCAAAATCAGTTTCGGGAGAAACAGTTTTCTCCTCGATAGGTGCATATTTTGTCTGACCAATCGAAGACCCCTTCGTTTCAGTTGGATTTGGTGTATAGGGATATTCATACACGCTGCATGAATAGTTGAACGTATTATTTAGCGTATCCGCAAGTCCATAACTCCAGTCATAGAGATCAATTGGATAGGGATTATTTACTGCATCAACGCCTTTTACGAGGGTAAGGTTATCAATCGATGTATT
>NZ_JAJRBM010000040.1 GCF_028679455.1 Methanospirillum sp.
AAATCCAATCGAAGGGGATTTTTTCAGAATATTCTGTATGGAGCCCTGAATATGACGAATGAAATACCTGTATACCCATTTTCTGCTATTGTCGGACAAGAGAACATGAAAGATGCTCTTCTCGCGAATATTGTTTACCAATCAATCGGCGGGGTTCTTATCAGGGGAGAGAAGGGAACGGCAAAATCAACAACCGTCCGGGCAGCAGCAGACCTTCTGCCTGACCGTGAAGTCATGAAAGGCTGTATATTCAGGTGCAGTGCTTCTGATTTAAGAAATCTCTGTAATAATTGCCGGGAAAAGATTGCATCCGGAGAAAAGCCGTTATCGGAATATATTCGGATGAAGGTTGTCGAACTACCCCTTTGTGCTACAGAAGATCGGGTTGCCGGAACATTGGACATTGAACAGGCTATTACCAAGGGTATGAAAAAATTTGAGCCGGGTGTACTCGCCATGGCGAATGGCAATATCCTCTATGTCGATGAAGTAAACCTTCTTGATGATCATATTGTAGATCTCCTTCTTGACGCGGCGGCGATGGGTGTAAATTTTGTCGAACGTGAAGGAATCTCTTATTCACACCCGTCAAAGTTTCTTTTGGTCGGTACAATGAATCCGGAGGAGGGTGATCTCAGACCCCAGTTACTCGATAGATTTGGTCTGGTCGTTGATGTGGAGGGTGAAAAGGACAGTCTTCAGCGTGCCGAGGTTGTACGGAGAAGACTCGACTTTGAACGGGATCCCTTTTCCTTCCGCGAAAGGTACGAACCTCAGCAACAGACGATCCGGGATAAGATCATGCGGGCAAAAGAAATTATTGGGGAGTTAAGGCCTGATGATCTCCTGATTGATACTGCCGTAAAGATAGCCCTCTTCATGGGTGTCGATGGACATCGATCTGATCTCACTCTTGTGAAAACCGCCCTCGCTTTTGCTGCCCTGAATGGCCAGACACAGGTAAAGCATAATCATGTCCTTAAAGCAGCGAGTTTATCCCTTCCCCATCGTATGAGACGCAAACCCTTCGAAGAGAGCAAGGCAGATCTCGGTGGCATAAAAAAACTGATCGTGGAGTGCTACGAAGACTCATGACGGTAATGTATCCTTTTGTGGCAGTTACCGGCCAGGAGAATGCAAAAAAGGCCCTGCTGTGTGCATTAACGAGCGAGGATATCAGTTCCGTATTGATCATAGGCGGGTGTGGTACTGCTAAATCAACGCTTGTCCGTTCGATTGAATCGCTCCTTGATGATAAAACAAAAATTTTTACCATTCCGCAAAATATCACCTATGACCGGTTATTGGGAATGATAGATCTGGAAAAGGCTGTTATTGACGGCACTATTCAGATTATCCCTGGCATTCTTGCAGAAGGTGATAATCAGATCGTCTATGCAGACAACATCAACCTGATGGATCCGGGCCTGGTAAAAAACATCCTGAATATTGTTGAGACCGGATACTATATTCTTGAGCGGGAAGGCCTCTCGAAGCAGATTAGAACCAGATTTACCTTTCTTGCAACCATGGATCCCAAAGAGGGAGAGATCTCGATGAGCCAGTTAGATCACTTTGATCTCTGCATCCGGGTAGATCCTATCGAAGAGAGTGAATTGAGGGCAGAAATTATCAGAAGAAATTTTCAATTCGAATTTGAAGGAGAAGATTTCATCCTGAATTATGGACCCCAAACAGAGTCACTGAAACAGAACATACACTCGGCAAAGGATCGTTTACCAAGCATCATCTTGTCAGATAACTTTTCAGAGATAATATCGTCACTCTGTGTAAAACTCCGGGTATCCGGACAGAGGGGCGATATTGCTGCTGCAAGAACGGCAAAAGTGTTGGCAGCATTAGACGGAAGAGACTCCGTTATATTGGATGATATCAAGTTGGCAGCATTATTTACCCTTGAACATCGGCGGGGCGATACAGAGGATCAACCACCACTCCCTCCTCCCCCTCCGCCACCGCAGAATGAGAGAAAAGATGACGATAAGAAGGATCAAAAAAACGATTCGGAATCATCCGAAAAAAATGATTCCCAGGATCTGAAATCAAATCCCCAGCAGAACAACGAAAAAGAGACCGAAAAGGATGAGAAGCCGTTTAATCCCCCGCCACTTGAGGATCAGATCTCTGATGTAGGAGCAACCTTTGCCGTAATCCGGTATTTAGACGAAAAATCCAGGCAGACAACCCAAAAACAGAAGAGTGGGCGCAGAACGAGAGTAATCAGTTCTGATTCATCCGGTCATTACCACACGTACAGGATCCTTTCGAAAAACCGCAATGACATTGCTCTTGATGCAACCCTCCGTGCCGCAGCTCCATACCAGATCACGAGAGAGAGAAAAGGCCTGGCAATCTCGGTAAAAAAGACAGATCTACGTGAAAAAGTCAGGGAGAAGAAAGTCGCGAATACCATCCTTTTCCTGGTGGATGCCAGTGGATCGATGGGTGCAAATCAACGCATGGTTGCAGTAAAGGGGGCAATCCTCTCTCTTTTAACCGATGCGTACCAGAAACGCGATCGAATAGGGCTCATGATATTTCGGGGTACTGAGGCAGAACTTCTCCTTCCCCCTACCCGCAGCTCAGATCTTGCCGTGAAAATGTTACGAACTATCCCCACGGGAGGCATGACACCCCTGACAACAGGAATTACTGAGGCCTACAACCTGTTTACCCGGGGTAAATTTGCCATGGCAGACGAGAATAAGTCTATTGTTATCCTGACAGACGGCAGGGTGAATGTTCCCGTGAATAATGGATCTCCTTCTGAAGAACTATCCAGGGTAGCAAGAGATCTTGCAGAAAGCCGGGTTAAATTTGTGGTGATCGATACTGAATCCGGATTTCCCCATTTGGGCCGTGCACTCCAACTTGCTGGTGACCTGAATGCCTCGTATTATCGTCTCGAGGAGTTAGATAGCAACCAGATCGCTCATTATGTGCATAACAGCATTTACCAGACGAATCTCTGACTATAGCAGAATAAACCCGCAAAAAGAAGATGAGGCTAAAAGATGTCGATTATTGAGATCATAGAAGTATTCGTAGGAGGAGGATGTATCCTTGTTTTGATCATCCTTACTTTCAAGATTACCCGCCAGTATGAACGAGCGGTTATTTTCAGGTTTGGCAAGTCAAACGGCCTTAAAGGCCCGGGATTATTTGCGATCATCCCTTTTGTTGATCGGATGGTAAAAGTGGATCTCCGTGTAAGACAACTCGATGTTCCGAAACAGACGGTCATAACCCATGATAACATCAGTGTTGATGTCGATGCCATTATCTATTACCGGGTTATTGATGCATGCCGTGCAATCATCGAGGTCGAAGATTACGAGGCGGCGGCGGCACTCATTGCTCAAACCACCCTGAGGGATCTCCTCGGTCAGATTGAACTGGATACGATTCTTTCAGATCGTGACTCTTTGAACAAGAAGATCCAATCAGATCTTAAAGTCATAACCGAACCCTGGGGAATACATATTTATATCGTCACCATCAGGGATGTTTTACTTCATTAAAATATGCTAATTGCGATTGCACGCCAGGCTCAAGAAGAACGCGACAATATGGCGAGAATTATTATCGCGGA